>JBCBPG010000434.1:0-4482 GCA_039820865.1 Pseudomonadota bacterium | reverse complement strand
CCCAGCCGGCATCACCCTCACGCTCGACCGCGGCCGCCAGCCGGGCCCAGTCGGTGCGTTCGCCCTTCGGCTGGCACCACCAGGCCATGCGCCCGGCGCCGAGGCCGGCATAGAGGTCGGGGAAGCGCGCGTTCACGCCCTGCGGCCAGGCCGCACCGCCGGGGTCGAGCGCGGCCTCGCGCAGTCCCGCCCCGCCGGGGCCCGCGCCGAGGTAGAGGCACGGGATCCCGTAGGCGAGCGCGATCGCGATGCCGTGGAGCGAGGTCGAGACGATGCGCCGGCAGGCCCGGATCTCGTCGATCTTGTCGGCGATCGCGTCGATGCCGGGGGGCGCGACCATGGTGATCAGGCGCACCCCCTCTCCCGGCGCGGGGGCATAGCGGGCGAGACCGGGTTTCGCGACCGCCTCGAACCCGCGATCGGCCAGCTCGGACAGGTGCAGGACGACGCCGAGCGCATGGCGGGCGGCCACGGGCGGGCGGTGGAAGAGCGGCAGCAGCAGCGCGGGGTCGCCATGGGGGATCGCCGGTGGCGCGCCCCCTGCCAGCAGCCGCGCCGCGTAGGGTCCACGGGTCGCGGCGAGCACCAGCCGCGTGTCGCCCGGCGGCGCATAGGGTCGCTTCGGCCCGGGCTCGAGCGGGTTGGCATGGGGCGAGCAGCCGGTGCCCCAGGCCACGACGGTGCCGCGGCGCAGGTTCTGGCCGATGGTGCCGATGGCGGCCATCCTGTCCGGACGCTCGCCAGCGGATGCGGCGGGGTCGCGACCGTGCCGGGCCATGCCGACGCGGCGGACCGGCCGGCCGGAGACCAGCGCCACCATGACGGGGCTGAGCGCATCGCCGACATTGATGTACGGGTGCGGGCGGCGCATGCCCGCCGCCCATGCCAGCGGGACGGGCCCCGCGGCGCCGACATCGGACCAGTGCCCCCGGACGCTCGCCGCCTCACGGCAGCACGGGGCCGGGTCGCCGTACGCCGCGGCAGCCACCGGCCGGCCCGACCGGGGGGCGCCCTGGTCATGACACCCGGCGGCGGGTTCGATCGCGCGGGACGCCCTCCCGTCCCCGGAGCGCGGCGCAGGCCCGCCGGCCTGGCCGGGAGCGCCGCGCCCGCCGATCCCGGAGCCCGGTTCCATCGCGCTGGAAGGAGGAGACACGCCCCTGCCGGGCGAGGCAGGCCCACCCTCGGCCCCCTGCCCGCCCGCTGTCCCCTGCACGCCCGCGGCCCGGGCGGCGGCCTCGTCGATGTCCACCTCCCGGTCAGCGACCGCGGATGCCGAGGCACCGTCCGCGGCGGACGCGATGGTGGCGCTGTCCGGGTGCCGGGGGGCGGAGGGCGTGGGCGACGGACGCCCTTCTTCGCCCGGCGCCGGCGTCCGTGGCGCCTGCGGATGTTGCGCCCGCGGCATGGCCGATGCCGCGGGAGGCCGTGCCGGGGAGGGCGTGACCGGATGGCGCCCAGCGACCGGATGGCGCCCTGCGTCCGGATGGCGCCCTGCGTCCGGATGGCGCCCGGCGTCCGTGGTCGCGGACGGGGGCATCGGAGTCGATGGGGCACTCCGCGGCCCCGCTGGCGAGTTGGCATGCTGCATGGGCGGGCACCGAACCTTCTGCTCCCCCGCGGGCGCGGCGCCGGCCGCCCCGTCGCAGCCTGCATAGGCGCGCAGGGTTAAGGCCTCCCTTCCAGCACGCCCGATGGTCTGCCCGATGGTCTGCCCGATGGTCCGGCGGATCGCCCGCCTCCCGTGTCACTGCCCGACGGACCCGACGCACGCCCCTGGAGGCCCAGGCTGCCTGCGCCGCGCCCGCGGGGGCGGGCCGGCGGGCCGGAATCGAAGGACGGCACCGCGGGACACGATCGGGGAGGAGCGCCAGCGGCGCCGATCATGCGCCACGACCATCTGGGTCAACGCCATCGTAACCACCGCTGCGTCAGGGTCTGCGACACCTGCCCCGGCGTGTCTCGACCCGGGGTGTCAGCCCGAGGGGAGCCTCGCTGCCGTGATCCGCATCACCCTGTCGCCGCCGTGGAGATGGCGCCTCTGGCCGCGCTCCCCTGGAATGGTGGCGCGCCTGTCAGGCGCCGGCGGCGGGGCGGCCGTGCAGCCCGCCGGTCGCGACGCCGCGCCACCGGCCGCGTCCCCGCCGGGTTCCGGAGCGCTCACGGGGGCGCTCCCGAGGGCGCTCCCGAGGGCGCTCACCGGGGCGGCCACGGGGCACGGGCCCTCGCCGGCGGCGGCGCCGGCCATGGCCGCGGAGGCATGTGCCGGCCTGCCGGCGCACCGTGGCACGGTGGCGTCCCTGCCGGCACCGGTGCCCCATGCCAGCCGCCGGCAAGCGCCCGACGCCGCCACCGCGGCGCCGCCACGCCTGCGCGGGCTCGTCACGGCGGGGCGATGCGCCGCCTCACCGTCTCGCCATCCGCCCCCGGGCGGCGCCACACCGTCCCGGCCTGGCGATCCCGGCACGGCCACGCCCGGAGGCGCAGGCATGGCCGCCCGCCTTCGGGACGGGGCTGAAGCCGCGCACTGGCCACGGCACGGACCGCAGCCCGCCCCCGCGCGCGCCACGCCGCCCGGGCGAGGCGGCGGTCGGGCCCCGCCACCCGGGCGGGTTGTGCTGATGCTGCAGGGCCCGGCCGCCGCGCTGTGGCGCGAGACGCGGGATGCGCTGGTCGCGGACGGCCACCGGGTGCTGCATGTGAGCCTGGCGCTCGGCGACCGGCTGTTCTGGCGCCGGCCCGGGCGGATCGACTATCACGGCCGTCTCGAGGACTGGCCGGCCTGGCTCGCGGCGCTGGTCGCGCGCGAGGGGGTGAGCGACATCCTCTACTTCCGCGACTGCCTGCCCTATCACCGCGCCGCCGCTGCCCTGGCCGAGACGCGCGGCCTGCGCGCCTGGGCAATCGAGAACGGCTATCTGCGCCCCGACTGGCTGACGATGGAGCCCTTCGGCATGGGCCGCCATTCGCGCTTCACCCGCCGGGCCGAGACGATCCGTGCGCTGGCGGCCAAGGCGCCGGCGGTGGACATGGCGCCCCGCTTCCGCGTGCCCTTCCCGACCGAGGCGCGCTGCGAGATGGCGTTCAACCTGGCCCATGCGCTGGGCAAGCCGGTCTATCGCGGCTGGACCGACGACCGCCCGGTGCCGGCCTGGCGCGAGTATCTCGGCTGGGTGCCCTATCTCGCGCGCCGCCGCCGGGCGCGTCGCGAGGCCGAGGCCGTCGAGGCGCGCTGCCGGTGCGCGGTCGCGCCCTACACGCTGGTCGCGCTGCAGATGGAGACCGATTACCAGGTGCGCGTGTCCTCGGCTTTCGGCGGGCAGGCCGAGATGCTGGAGCTGGTCATGCTCTCCTTCGCCCGGCGGGCGGCGGCCGGGCACCGTCTGGTGATCAAGATACACCCCTTCGACAACGGGCTGATCGACTGGCGGGGCGTGGCGGCGGGCCTCGCGACACGCTTCGGGGTCGAGGGGCGCGTCGACGTGATCCGGGGCGGGCGGCTCGATGTGCTGCTCGCGCGCGCGCATGGCCTGGTGACGATCAACTCGACCACGGCGGTGCATGCGCTGCGGCTGGGCCGACCGGTCATGGTGCTGGGCGACGCGGTCTTCGACGTGGCCGGGATCACCCACCAGGGGGGCCTCGACCGGTTCTGGGGCGCGGCCGAGGCGCCGGATCCCGCGATGGTCGATGCCTGGTGCCGCGCCGCGGCGGCCGAGATCCAGGTCCGTGGCTCGCAGATGCACCCGGCCGGACGCCGCGCTGCCGCGGCCGAGATCGCGCAGCGCCTGGCGATGGCCGAGCGCTACTGGCGCCTCTACCGCGACGGCGATGGCCACGAAGCCGCACCGATCGCACCGGCGGCGGACGCGTTCCCGGCCGGCGCGGTGGCCTGCAAGGCCCCGCCGCTTCCCGAGATCCCGCGCGTGGCGAGCACGACAGACCCGCCGCCGACCCGGCGCCGCGCCACGGGCTGAAGGCCTGCCGCCAGCGCCCCGCGCCCCGCGCCCTGCGCCCTGCGCCCCGCGCCCTGCGCCCTGCGCCCTGCGCCCCGCGCCCTGCGCCCTGCGCCCCGCGCCCCGCGCCCTGCGCCAGCGTCGGCGCGGGCGCCAGCGTCGGCTTCGGCTTCGGCGTCGGGGTCGGCGTCGGGGTCGGCGTCGGACCGAAGTGGCGGGGATGCGCCGAGGACACGACGGGGGCGCGACGGGGGCGCGCCACCGCATCGCTGCCGAGGCGACGTGCGCGGGTCCCGGGACACCGCCAGGGCAATGCCCCGACCCTGCGACCGCGCGGCCGTCTGGCGACGGCCCTTGGACCCGGCGACCGGGGCTCACCCAGACAGGCCGGACTGACCGGCGTCTCGCCCCTGGACGCTGCACGCCGGACGCGGAGGTCACCGCCGATCGCGTGGTGTCGCACCGCGGTCCCCACCGAGCACGACGGCGTCGAAGCGGCGCACCCTCGCCGCGGCAGCGGGCTTGG
>JBCBPG010000433.1:0-4486 GCA_039820865.1 Pseudomonadota bacterium | reverse complement strand
TCGCCGATCAGCGCGACGACCTGCTGCCACTTCCGAGATGCCGGCAAACGGCCAAGCCGGATGTGTCCCATCACCCGCCTCCCAATCACCCCACGCTGCAGACCTCAAACGGCCCACGCAAGTGCAAACAGGTGCCACGCTGCTTACCCTGCGCTTACCTGATGGCAGGCGCAACATCTCGATGGGGCGTAACGTGTTGATTTCCTTGGTGCCGGCTGAGGGACTCGAACCCCCGGCCCCCTGATTACAAATCAGACGCTCTACCAGCTGAGCTAAGCCGGCCCCGGCCGGACCCTAGTGCGGGGCGGGGGATCGCTCAAGCGGGTGCGGCGGGTCGGGTGCGACAGGGCGGGGGCACGGGACGGGGTTACGGGACGGGGGCATTGGGGGGCCGCAGGGGTGGTGCTCAAAAGCAGTCGTGGCCGTCGGCGATGGCGGCGACCGCCGTCGCGAGCGGGTCACCGCCGGTCAGGAAGGAGGGCAGCGGATCGGCGGGCGCGCCGGGCGCGGGCGGCTCGGGCAGGGCGGCGGGGCCGGTCGCGTGGTCGCCCGCCGGATCGTCGATCCCGCCGGCGGCGACGGCCGGGTCGAACGGGTCGGCCGGCTCGGCGAGGGCGAAGTCGAAGCTGTCGGCCGGTGCGGCGATGTCGCCGCCAGCCTCCTCGCCGCCGTCCTCCCCCGGGGGCGTCTCCTCCCCGTCCTCTCGACCCTCCTCCGCGGGCGCGGGGTCGTCCGGCGTATCCGGCGTGTCCCCCGCCGGCGGGCCATAGCGGTCGGCGGCCTCGCGCGCCTTCTCTTCGGCCTCGTCGAGCACCTCCTCCAGCTTCCCGCGAAGCCGCGTCGCCGTCTCCTCGTCGTCCGAGAGCGGCAACTCGGGCAGATCGGCGCGCATCCGCGCGATGTCCTGGAGCCGGTCGGCCGTCGCCGCGGCCAGGGTGCCGGGCTCGAACACCCCCTCGTCGTCGTTCCTGATGGTCGCGAAGGCGATGGCGCGCGTGACGGTGACCGGCTTCGTCGCCTCGGTACCGGTGATCATCAGGCCGAAGGTCTCGTTCGGCTCCAGGGCGAAATCGCCCCACCACGCGACCTGTACCTCCTGCGTCATCGTCACCGGCCGGAGGCTGGCGAAGTCGCCGATCGAGGGGCCGGGGAACGTGATCTGCTTGGTCGACCCCCCTGGGAACGGCTGGCTGTTGAACCAGCGCGTGGCGAAGCCGAGGTAATCGTCCTCGTCCGTGCCGCCGGCCCAGAGTGCCAGATCGACGGTGACGCCGCCCTCGTCCAAGTCGACCAGCTCGGTATGCGTGACCGAGACCTCGAAGGTGAGCGTGGTGACACCGATGTGCCCCTCGTCCCTGAACGCCTCGGCCCTGTCCTTGAGCCTGACCTCGATCTGCATGACACGCTCCCCTGGTTCGCGGGGCGCCCGTCGCCCCGGCCAGGGCACCATCTGCCAGGCGCCGGGCCGGCGGGAGACCGGTAAGGCGTGGCCCGGCTTCACGCCCCGTGAAACCGCGCGGTGGTGGAACTTCGCGCCCGCGCGACGGCAGCGAAGGCTGGGTTGAGCGGGGGCGGTGAGCGCTCGGCGATGCGCGACAGGCGGGTCGGGGTGCGGCAGCCGATGCTCGCCCCTGCAACGCGGTGCACGGGCGGCGGATGCGCCATGCCCGCGACCATGTGCGGGTCGCACCGTTCATGGCGCCGGGCCGGCGCGTTGACCCCCTGAACGACGGCGGCTAGAGGGCGAGGGCGCGCGGGCGGCAGGCGGGAGAGCGGCGGATGGGCGGGCGGCCACGGAGTTTCCAGGAGATCCTGCTCAGGCTCTCGGCCTACTGGGCCGGGCAGGGCTGCGCGATCATGCAGCCCTATGACATGGAGGTGGGCGCGGGCACCTTTCACCCGGCGACGACGCTGCGCGCGCTCGGCCCCCGGCACTGGGCCGCGGCCTATGTCCAGCCCTCGCGCCGGCCGACCGACGGGCGCTATGGCGAGAACCCCAACCGGCTGCAGCACTATTACCAGTACCAGGTGCTGATGAAACCGAGCCCGGTGGACCTGCAGGAGCGCTATCTCGGGTCGCTGGCCGCCATCGGGCTGGATACGGCGCTGCATGACGTGCGCTTCGTCGAGGACGACTGGGAGAGCCCGACGCTGGGCGCCTGGGGGCTCGGCTGGGAGGTCTGGTGCGACGGGATGGAGGTCTCGCAGTACACCTATTTCCAGCAGGTCGGCGGGCATGACTGTCACCCGGTCTCGGGCGAGCTGACCTACGGGCTCGAGCGCCTGGCGATGTATGTGCTGGGCGCCGATCACGTGATGGCGATGCCGTTCAACGACCCCGACGCCGAAGAGATCGGGGGGATCCCGCTGACCTACGGCGACGTCTTCCGCGAGACCGAGCGCGAGCACAGCCGCTACAACTTCGACGTCGCCGATACCGAGGCGCTGTTCCGCCACTTCCGCGATGCCGAGGCGGCCTGCGAGCGCATCCTGGCCCAGCCGGCCGAGGATCCCAAGACCGGGCAGCGCATCGTCATGGCGCACCCGGCCTATGACCAGTGCATCAAGGCCTCGCACCTCTTCAACCTGCTGGACGCGCGCGGCGTGATCTCGCCGACCGAGCGTCAGGCCTATATCGGCCGCGTCCGCGCGCTGGCCAAGGCCTGCGCCGACGCCTTCCTCGAAACCCCCACGGGCGGGGCGGCGACGGCGTCATGACCCCGCTCCGCTCGGCGATCCCGGTGCTGCGCTCGGGCGACTATCCCCGGGCCAAGGCGTTCTGGACGGGCCTCGGCTTCGAGGTGATCGAGGAGGGGGGCGATCCGGCGCGCTTCGGGATCTTCCGGCGCGAGCGGGCCGAGATCTTCGTCGATGCCTGGCACGGGGCCGATCCGCCGCGCGAGGCGGGCTGGCGGGTCTATTTCCATGTCGACGACTGCGATGCGACGGCGGCGGCGCTGGAGGCGGCGGGGATCGCGATCCTGCGCGGGCCCGAGACCGCGTCCTACGGCATGCGCGAGGTCGAGATCGTGGACCCCGACGGCAACATGCTCTGCTTCGGGCAGAGCGTCGACGACTGAGACGGCCGGCCCCCCGGGGGCGAGGATCGGGGGACCGGCCGCCGGTCAGTTGTGCGCGAGCGCCGCCGAGGTGTCGGCGCCGCTGACGCGGACACCGTGGGGCGAGGTGCTGAAGCCGAGGCGGGCCTCGCGGACGATGCAGCGATCCCAGCCGTCGGTGTCGTGACAGACCTGCGCCAGCACCCCGCCCGTTGTCGTTGCGCGCAGCGTCAGTACCGGCTCGGCCGCGTCGCGCAGGATCGCCGCGTCGATCGTGGCGACCAGTTCCACCGCCTGGCGCTCGTGATGGGCGAAGACGCAGCTGCCCTCGCCGTCGCAGCCCGCGAGCCGGCCCTCGACCCGGCGCTCGGCCAGCACCGCGCCGTCCTGCCAGATCAGCGCGAGGCGCGCGGTGAGGCGGGCGTCGATCCAGACCTCGCCCGGCGCCTCGTCGAGCGGCGCGCCGTCGCCGACCATGCCCGAGAACCCGTGCGCGAGATGCGCCGTGATCGCGATGCGCACGCGCGTGAGCCCGCCGAGACCGGCGGGCCCCGGGTCGAAGGGCACGGCGGCCTCGGCGACCAGCGGCCCATCGCCGGTCACGGGCGGCGCGCCCGCGCGACGCTCGAGGTTGCGGCGCATGGCCTCCGCCTCGACCCCCGCGGTCTGGATCGTGGTTGCGGCAGGGGCGGCACGAACCTCGGTGCCCTCCATCACGCCGCAAATCATCAACGCAATAAAAATGTGCCGGTACATGGCCATCTCCCACTAAACGCTGGGGGTGTTTCTAGGCGATTACATGGGGAGTCGGTTGTGCCGCTGGTCACAACGAAACCGTGAGGACACGGGTATGTCACTGGCGCATGGCTGCCGGCCGTGAGGATGGCGCCGGCGCCTGCCGCACGCCCGTTGCGCCCGCCCCGCACAGCGCCTAGACCCTGCGCGGCAACCGGGGCGCCGTTAGGGGCGATGCAGCGCGGCGGGGACGATGTCCGGCAGGAAACTGATGATCGCGCTGCTCGCCTTCACGGCCGTCTTCGCCGTGGCCCTGTGGTATGCGCAGTTCTACGCCTTCTACGACGAGATCGAGGCCGACCGTGTCGCCATCGGCGGGACCGACTATGCCGTCGAGGGCTTCCGGGGCATCGACGCGACCACCTCGCCACTCAAGCTCCGCGCCTGTTTCCGCCTGGCCGAGGTGCCGGACGCGCCCGTCCATGTCGATCCGACGCCGCTGGTCGCCCCCGGCTGGTTCGACTGCTTCGACGCCGAGGCGCTGACGCGGGCGCTGGATGCCGGCGAGGCCACCGCCTATCTCGCCGGGCCCAAGGAACGCCCGGGTGCCGACCGCGTCGTCGCCCGCTTCCCGGATGGTCGCGCCTTCATGTGGCGCCAGCTAACCCCTGAATTCGCGGACCAGCGCTGAT
>JBCBPG010000432.1:0-4496 GCA_039820865.1 Pseudomonadota bacterium | reverse complement strand
CTACCTCGCGATGAAGACCCATGTGCAGATCCGCTTCGGCCTCTGGCACGACCTGATCGCCGAGCCGGAGCCCGCGGATACCGAGCTCTACTGCTCCTGCGTCTCGATGATCCGCTATGGCAAGGCGGTCGCCCATTCCGCGCTCGGCCAGATCGCCGAGGCCGAGGCCGCGCGCGCACGCTTCCTCGAGGCCAAGGCCGCGCAGGGGCCGAACCGGCGCGTGCACAACAACACCGTCATCGACCTGCTGGAGGTCGCCCATGCCATGCTCGACGGCGAGCTGGAGTATCGCAGGGGCAACCACGAGACCGCCTTCGCGCATCTGCGCCGCGCGGTCGACCTGGACGACGCGCTGCCCTATGACGAGCCTTGGGGCTGGATGCAGCCGACCCGCCATGCGCTGGGCGCGCTCCTGATGGAGCAGGGGCGGCTGGAGGAGGCCGAGGCCGTCTACCGCGCCGATCTGGGCCTCGACGGCACGCTGGCCCGCGCCTGCTACCACCCCGAGAACCTGTGGTCGCTGAAGGGCCTGCACGACTGCCTCGCCGCCCGCGGCGAGAGCGTCGAGATCCATCACGTCAAGCAGCGCCTCGACCTCGCCGCCGCGCGCGCGGAGATGGCCGTCAACGCGTCCTGCTTCTGCGCGCAGAAGGCCATGGCGGCCGAGTAGGGAGAGAGCGATGACCGAGGTGGGGATGCAGGACTACGATCTCGGCAGCTACAACCGCGCGATCACCACCACCTCGGCCGAGGCGCAGGCCTGGTTCGACCGCGGCCTGGTCTGGACCTATGCCTACAACCACGAGGAGGCGATCGCCTGCTTCGAGCGCGCGCTGGAGCATGACGCCGACTGCGCGATGGCCCACTGGGGCATCGCCTATGCCATCGGGCCCAACTACAACAAGCCGTGGGAGGCCTTCGAGCCCGACGAGCAGCCCGAGGCGCTGGGCCGCGCCCGCGTCGCGATCGAGGCCGCCAGGCGTGCCGCGCCGGACACGACGCCGGTCGAGCAGGCGCTGATCGGCGCGCTCGACCACCGCTATCCCGATGCGTCACCGGAGGAATTCGGCGCCTTCAACGACGCCTACGCGGCGGCGATGCGCGCGGTCCATGCCGCGCATGGCGACGATCTCGACGTCGCGGCGCTCTTCGCCGAGGCGATCATGAACCGCACGCCCTGGCAGCTCTGGAACCTTGCGACGGGCGAGCCGGCCGAGGGCGCCGGTACCGCCGAGGCGATCACGGTGCTGGAGCACGCCTTCGACACCGACCCGGCCGCCTGGGACCACCCGGGCCTGCTGCACATGTACATCCACCTGCAGGAGATGTCGCCGCATCCGGAAAAGGCGCTCCGCCACGGCGACCGGCTGGCCACGCTGGTCCCCGATGCCGGGCATCTGTTGCACATGCCGACGCATGTCGACGTGCTGTGTGGCAATTACGAGGATGTCGTCTCGCGCAATCACTGCGCCATCGTCGCCGACCGCAAGTACCTGGCCGATCGGGGTGCCAACAACTTCTACAGCGTCTATCGCTGCCACAACTACCACTTCAAGGTCTACGGCGCGATGTTCCTGGCCCAGCCGACGGCGGCGCTGGAGGCGGCGGACGAACTGATCGCAACGCTCGACGAGGGGTTCCTCGGCGAGATGGCCGACTGGTTCGAGGCCTTCGTGCCGATGCGCCAGCACGTGCTGGTGCGCTTCGGCATGTGGGACGCGATCCTGGCCCAGCCGCTGCCCGCGGACGCCGCGCTCTATGCCGTCACCACCGCGATGATCCGCTATGCCCGCGCCGTGGCGCTGGCGAACCTCGGCCGGTGCGAGGAGGCCGAGGCCGAGCGTGCCGCCTTTGCCGAGGCGCTTGCCGCCGTGCCCGAGAGCCGGATGCTCTTCAACAACACCTGCCACGACATCCTGGCGATCGCCGAGCAGATGATGCTGGGCGAGATCGCCTATCATGCCGGCCGACACGAGACCGCCTTTGCGCATCTCGAGCGCGCGGTCGCGATGGATGACGGCCTGCCCTATGACGAGCCCTGGGGCTGGATGCAGCCGGTGCGCCATGCGCTGGGCGCGCTGCTGCTGGAGCGCGGACGGCTGGACGAGGCCGAGGCGGTCTACCGCGCGGATCTGGGCCTCGACGCGACGCTGGCGCGCCCCTGTCGGCATCCGGACAACATCTGGTCGCTGACGGGCCTCGAGGCCTGCCTCGCCGCCCGCGGCGAGAGCGCCGAGATCCTCCATGTCCGCCAGCGCCTCGCCCTCGCCCGCGCGCGCGCCGAGGTGGCGGTCAGGGCCTCCTGCTTCTGCGCCCGGCACGCCGTCGCCGCCGCGTGAGCCAAGCGGTGTCGCGGCTGGTCGCCGCGACGCTCGTCCGGGGTCTCTGCGGGGCGGGCGGTTGCCGACCGACCAGGGGGCAGCGGCGGCTGCAGGCGATGTCGGGGGGGCCGGGGAGAAGCCCGGACGGGCTTCATGTCGAGCATGGGTCGAAGACCGGCGCGCCTCAAGGACGCGCGGGCTTCGCCCGTCGCCTGCGGCGATCCTTGACCCGCCCCGGTCTTCTGGCCGGTCTTCTGGCCGGTCTGCCGGGCCGGGGCCTCAGTCGTCCGCGGGGTCGGTCAGGAGGGCGCGGAAGGGGGCCTCGAAGATCGCGCGGGTGGTGACGGGGGCGCTGACGCCGCCGAGCGTTTCGTAGAAGGCCTGCGCCTCGTCGTTGCCGGGCATCACGATCCACCAGACATACTGTCCGCCCTCGGCCGCCGTGATCCGGGCGACATCGGCGACCAGCGCGCGGGCGATGCCCCGGCGGCGGGCCTCAGGCGCCACGGCAAGATCGGCCATGTAGCGCCCCCGCGCCGCGAAGGCGCTCTCATAGCCGCGGTGGGAGAGGGTGTAGCCGGCCACGCGTCCGGCCAGCTCGGCGACGCGGAGGGTCATCTGCGCATCCGCGATCAGGTCGGCCTCGACATGCGCCGCCGTCATCGCCGTGCCGTCCGAGGAGCCCGTCGCCCTCGCCAGCATGTTGGCGAGGGCGGCGACGCCCGGCGCGTCGGCGGGTACGCCATCGCGGATGACCGGCAGGCGCGCGCGGGTCCCTGTGCTGTCGTCGCCGCTGGCCATGCCCTGCCCTCTCCCGCGCGGGCCAAGCCCGCCCCGATCACGATCCCGGCCCCGATCATGGCCCCGATCCCGGCCCCGATCCCGGCCCTGGCCAGAGCGGCGGGCGGGCATGCGCAAGCGGTGCGGCCGGGGTCCGGCGGACCGGCGGGCCGCCTCTCAGCCGCCCACCAGGCGCGGATAGGGGGCGAAGCCGACGGTGTAGCCGTCATCGCCGGGGCAGGCGGCGAAACTGGTGGTCCGGCCCAGCGAGACCGCGCGCCAGCCCTGCACCTGCGCGTCATAGGTGGTGGCGGCGGGATCGAAGTCGATCGGCCCGGTCGCGACCAGTTCGACCCGGGCATGGGGCGCGCGCGCGTCGAGGCTGAGGCCGCCGGTCGAGAGCGCCACGAGGCCCCCGGCCTGCGCACAGTCGCCCACGCCCGTCACCGGCAGGGCACCGGCGCTCAGCGACACGGCGGCGAGGTCCTCGGGCTTGTCGACGGCGATCACCACGTCGCGCAGCGGCGGCGAGGTGCTGGCGCTGTGCACCGCGCAGCCGCGCGAGACGATCACCACGTCCGCGATCTCGCCCAGCGTCGCGAAGGCGGGGATCTCGTAGACCTCGCCGCCCGCCAGCGGCACGAAACCCGCGGCCCCGCTGTCGATCGAGAGCGCGCCGCGCGCCCCGCCGCCCGCGGCCGTGCAGTCGAGCGCGAAGTAGAGGTTGCCCTCGATCAGCGACTGCTCGAGGTCGAAGCTGGCCACGTCGTCGACCGTCACCAGGTGATCGGCATTGGCGCGGGGATAGGTGACGGCATAGAGCGCCTCGCCGAACGCATCGGTCACCGCCACGCTCTCGCCAGCGCTGTTCGTCTCGGTCAGCGCGACCACGTCGACCGCCTCGGGACCATGGGTCGCGACCGTCGCCTCGGCCTCGGCCAGGGTCATCTCCTCGGTCCAGGGATGGGTGCCCTCCCTGATCCAGGTGCCGAGCGCGGCGATCCGCGCGGCAAGCTTGTCCGCGCGCGCCGCCAGCGGGATCAGCGAGCCCGGGACCGCCTGCGCCTGGAACGGCGCGGCCGACCCGTCGGTGACCCACAGATCGCCGCCCTCGTCGACCAGGCGGGTATCCGGCATCGAGAGCCGGACATCGGGCGCCAGCGCGACATCGCCGGGCAGGCGCACCCAGTCCTCGCCATGCAGGCACGTGCTCCCGCCGACCGTCGTGGCGGCGGCGATCGACAGCCCGCGCCGGGTGACGATCGCGGCGCCGGGACAGGGCGGACGCGCCACGACGGCCAGCGATCGGGTGCGCACGTCGAAGCTGTCGACGCCCAGGATGCCGAGCATCGAGGTGAACAGCGGGTTGCCGCCCGCCTTCTCCAGGCTGGCGCT
>JBCBPG010000431.1:0-4505 GCA_039820865.1 Pseudomonadota bacterium | reverse complement strand
GCCCGTTCGGCTGCGGGCCCGGCTGAGGGGCTGGCTGAGGGTCTGGCCGGGGACAGGGCGGCGTTGCCGGTCATGCGCCGCCGCGCCCGGCCGCGTCATAGGCCTGGATGACGCGCGCGACGACGGGGTGGCGGACGACATCGACGGCGGAGAAGCGGGCGATGCCGATGCCCTCGACGCCGTCGAGCACCCCGAGCGCCTCGACGAGGCCCGAGGGTTCGCGCAGGTCGATCTGGGTGGGATCGCCGGTCACGGCCATGCGGCTGTCCTCGCCGAGGCGGGTGAGGAACATCTTCATCTGCATGCGCGTGGCGTTCTGCGCCTCGTCCAGCACGACGAAGGCGCGCGCCAGCGTGCGCCCGCGCATGAAGGCGAGCGGCGCGATCTCGATCTTGCCCTCCTCCATCAGCTTGGGCAGCTGCTTGGGCGGCAGCATGTCCTGGAGCGCGTCGTAGAGGGGGCGCATGTAGGGGTCCATCTTCTCCTTCTCGGTGCCTGGCAGGAAGCCGAGCCGCTCGCCCGCCTCGACGGCGGGGCGCGAGAGGACGATGCGCTCGACCCGGCCCTCGATGAACATCGAGACGGCGGCGGCGACGGCGAGATAGGTCTTGCCGGTGCCCGCCGGGCCGATGCCGAAGGTCAGGTCGTGGGAGAAGAGCGTCTGGCAGTAGGCGGCCTGGGCGCGGGTGCGCGGCACGATCAGCTTGCGCCGGGTGCGGATCTCGACACGGCCCCCGGGGAAGAGCTCGGCCTGGTCGGGCTCCTCGCCTCCGGCCGGCGGGATCGGCGCGTCCGGCAGGCGGCCCATGCGCACATAGGCCTCGACATCGGCACGCTCGACGGGGCGCCCGCCCTCGAGCCGGCCGTAGAGCTGGTCGAGGCCGGCGGCGGCGAGCGCGCGCGCGCCGTCGTCGCCGAGGACGGTGACGGTGTTGCCGCGGCGCAGGATCGAGACGTCGAAGCCCTGCTCCAGCACCGTCAGGTTCTGGTCCGCGGGCCCGACGAGGTCGAGCAGCAGGCGGTTGTCGGGAAAGTCGAGAACGGTCTCGCCTGTCGCGGCAGGATCGGGCGCAAGTCCGGTGGTGAGCGTGCGTGGCAAGCGGTCTGGGCTCCTCGTCTCCTCTGCCATACGCTAGGGCCGCCGCAGCAGTCCGCAAGCGAAATGATTGCGACAGGGCGAGGTCGGCGCAAGGTCGGGCCCTGCAGCGGGCCGTGGCGTCGCGATCCGGCACGCCGGGTGCTGCGGCGGGGCGTGCTGCAAGCGGGGGCTTTGGGGCGGGACGGTCGTCCGCTAGACCCTTGGGAGACGCGCAGCGAGGACGGGCGGGGCATGGTGGCGAAACTGGGCATCCTGGGGATCGTCGGCGGGATCCTGCTGGTGATCGGCGCGCTTTGCGTCTGGCTGGCTGTCGGGCAGATCAACCGGATCGAGGCGCTCAATGCCGAGAGCCTGTCCGCCATCGCCACCGTGGTCGAGAAGGAGCGCCGGGAGAGCAAGGTCCGCACCCAGACGGGCGACGGCCGCACGGAGTACGCCGAGAGCTTCGTCCTGGTGATGACCTTCACGCCCGAGGGCGGCGACCTGCTCGAGGTCAGGGGCACGGTCGACGAGGAGGGCTATGCGCGCATCGACGTGGGCGACGCGGTGGAGATCTTCTATGCGCCCGCCGATCCGACCAATTTCGCCTGGACCGCCACGCGCAGCACCGGGCCCGTCGTCGCCTTCGCCGTGTTCGGCGGCATCCTGATCGCCATCGCCCTCGGCCTCATCGCCCTGCAGGTCCGGGGGGCGCGGTTCTTCGGGATGTGAGCGGGACGGGTCGCGGTCCGCCGCTCACTTGATCAGCGGCAGCAGGGCCTTGAAGGCGGGGGTGCCGGCCTGGCCCAGCCATTCGAAGACGGCCATCTCGGTCGTCACGATGCCGGCCCCGGCGGCCTGGAGGCGGTCGAGGCAGGCCTTCTCGCTCTCGAGCGTGCGCGAGGAGGTGGCGTCGGTGACGACATAGACCTCGATGCCCGCGCGCATCATCGCGACGGCGGTCTGCAGGACGCAGATATGCGCCTCCATCCCCGCGATCACCGCCTGGTCGCGGCCGGTGGCGCGGAATGCCTCGGCAAAGGCGGGTTCGGCGAAGGAGGAGAAGTGGAGCTTCTCGATCACCTGCGCGCCGGCCGCCTCGCCGGCTTTCGCGATGTCGGGGACGCTGCGGCCGAGGCCCCTGGGGTACTGCTCGGTCACCAGGACGGGGATGGCGAGCTCGCCCGCCGCGGTCATCAGCGTGCGCGCGTTGCGGATGGTGCGCGCGGGCGCCTGCATGGCGGGGACGAGGCGTTCCTGCATGTCGATGACGACGAGGCAGGAGCGGTCGGCTTCGAGGAGCATGGGCGGGAACCTTCTGCGCGCCGCGGGGTCCCCGAGACATGGGTCATGGAGCGCGGCCGGTCGACCCGGCGTTCCGGCGGGTGGTTGGTGACCGGCGGGGCAGCGGCCGCCGCGCCATGCGGCGCGTCGCGGCGGGGGAGGGGCAGGTCGGGGGAGGGCCACGGCGGGGGAGGGCCACGGCGGGGAGGGCCACGGCGGGGAGGGCCACGGCGGGGAGGGTCGCCGCGATGGAGGGTCGCCGGCCGGGGGGCCGGTGCCGCTCAGCCCTCGTAGAGCGTCACGTCGGCATCGGGGATGCGGTAGCCGACATCGGCGAGATCGGTCGAGGTGCTCCGGGCCTCGAGCGTGCCCTCGACCCAGATCGGCTCGAAATAGCCGACCACCTCGTAGGGCACTGCGGTGGTGACCATGACGATCTGGTTCGGCGGCGGCGGGGGGACGTGGATGCAGGCGCCGAGGAAGGGCACCAGCAGGAAGTCCCGCACGCCGTCGTCCTCATAGCCCATCGGCACCATGAAGCCCGGGATCCGCACGCGCTGGCCGTCATAGTCGGTGGTGACCGACACGTTGCGGTCCTGGGAGAAGCCGGTCGAGAGATCGCCGTGCTCGACGATGCCGGTGACCGCGCGGAGCTCGGTGTAGTCGACGCCCTCCTCGCGCGGGATCAGGTCCTCCCAGTGCAGGTCGACCACGCCGCCCGGGCCGGGGGCCTTGACGGGGCTCGCGGTCACGGTGCCGGCCCCGCCTGTGCCGAAGCCGGCCCCGACGGCGAAGGCACCCCCCGCGGCGAGCGTGACGCCGCCGCCGAGGAGCAGGTCGCGACGGGAGAACGAGAGGGAGCGCATCGTCGTCTTCCTTCCGAAACTGCCGGACGTCGACGCCGCGGCAGGACCCTGGGTTGCGCCTTGCATAACGCGGATCCACCGGGATGCGAACCGGTCGTGATGGGCTCGTGCCGCCACAGGGCCCGGCGCAGGGGTGGGTGCCGGGTCGCTTGTGCGTGAGTTGTGATAGTATAACATAGCGGCGCAGGATCTTCGGCGGGGCGGATGACATGGGCGACCGGAAAGGGACGGGTCTGGGGCAGGGTGCCCCGGGCCGGGCGCAGGGAGCGGCGGCGTGAGCGGGACGGCGCTCAGGCGCGAGGTGGTGCGCGATGCGGCCGTGGGTGTCGGCATCGCCGACGGGGCTGATGGTCTCGCCGCCATTCACCGGCCGGGTTGCGCGGCCGCGATCTGGCGCCGCCGGCCGGAGGCGGGCGTGCAGGCCATGCTCGACGCGCTCGACCCGGCGCGGCTGCCCGGGATGCGGCTGGTGCTGCGGCCCGATGCGGTCGGCGACGCGGTGGGTGCGGCCTGTGCGGACTGTGCAGCGGCGGGCATGCCGCAGGCGCTCGTCGACTGGCTGGTGGCGGATGTCGCCACGCTTTCCGCAGCGTTCGACCGGGTGATGCCGGCGCCCTGGCAGCGGGTCCGGCTCTCGGCGGTGACGACCGATTCGTGCCGGCGTTTCCATGTCGACGCGGTCACGGCACGGCTGGTCTGCACCTATCGCGGGCCGGGCACGCAGTACGGGATCTCGACCGACGGGGGCGAGCCCGCGCGCGTCTTCCCGGTGCCGACGGGCGCGCCGGTCGTGATCCGCGGCACGCTGTGGCAGGGCGACCGGCCCTCGGGGCTCCTCCACCGCTCGCCCCCGATCGCGGGCACGGGGATCAGCCGGCTGGTGCTGGTGCTGGATCCCGTGGACGAGACGGACGAGGACGACTGATGGCGTCCAACCGGGGCGCGACCAGCCTGCGGCTGAGCCGCCGGGGCGGCGATCCGATGCGGGAGTTCGACCGGCTGCCGGCGGCGCTGCGGGCCTGGCTGGCCGGCGCGGCGCTGCCCTGGCGCCCGCGCTCGGTCCGGCGCGCCTTCGAGCGGGCGCTGGCGCGGACGGGCGACGAGGCGCGGGCGCTGGAGATGCTGGAGCGGCGCCAGCGCCGGCTGGTCGCGGCCGATGCGCGGCGGGTCTGGGGGGCCGACCACCCGGCGGCGACGGGCCCATGACCGGGCCCATGACCGGGTCAGTGACGCGCATCCCCGTCACCATCCTCACCGGGTTCCTCGGCGCGGGGAAG
>JBCBPG010000430.1:0-4512 GCA_039820865.1 Pseudomonadota bacterium | reverse complement strand
GCATGCGGCTTCAGGCGCTCGAGGGCCGCGCGCGCGGTCAGACGGCCGGCGCGCCAGTCGAGGAACACCGGGAGCAGGCAGACCCGCTCGGCGAGCCCCTCGGTCGCCGGCAGTGCCGGGATGCCGGCCTCGGCCAGCGCCCCATCCACGAGCGCATCGAGCCGGCTGTCGACGGGCATGGCCGGCGCCGCAGTGAGCGCAGCGATCGAAGGCCCCGCGGCGCCCCGTTCGAGCATGGCCCAGGCCCAGTCCGCGAAAAGACCGCTGTCGCTCCGGTCGCGCGCCCTGCCGGCGAGGACCCTCAGGGTCCGCAGGTCGTCCGCGGCCAGCGCCGTCAGCACGCTCATGCGCCGAGCTCGACGACGGTGATCTCGGGGGGCACGCCGAAGCGGACCGGGACGATGGAGCAGCCGAGACCGCCGGAGACGACGAGGTGGCGGTCGTCCTCGACCACGTGGCCCCAGGCGTAGCGGTTGCCGAAGCGCGAGGGCACGACGGGCGACCAGCCGAAGAGGCGGACCTGCCCGCCATGGGTATGGCCCGAGAGCGTCAGCGCCACGCGGTCGGGCACGCGGGGGAAGATGTCGGGCTCGTGCGCCATCAGGATCACCGGCGCATCGTCGGTGACGGCGGCAAGCGTGGCGTCGAGATCATCGACCCCGCGCCAGCCCCGCCAGCCCTTCGGCCGCCCGCCGCGCCCCGGCAGGAGTGCGATCTGGTCGCCGAGCCCGGCGATCCAGACCGCACCGCCCGGGGTCTCGACCCGACGCGCCGTGTTCTCGAGCAGCGGCACGCCGGCGGCCTCGAACCCGCGATGGGCGAAGGTCGGTCCATGGCCGAGCTGCTGTGCCGTCCGGTCTTCCCACCAGTCATGGTTCCCCAGAACGCCCATCACGCCGTGGCGCGCCTCGAGCCCCGCCAGCACGCGCGCCACCTCGGCCACCGGCACGTCGGCGGTCCTGAAGTGGTGGCCGGCCACGTAGTCGCCGAGGAGCAGCGCAAAGTCCGGCTCCAGTGCGTTCATGCGCGCGACGACGCGCTCCAGCCGGGCGAGCGTGACCCAGGGCGGGCCGATATGCACGTCGGCCAGGATCGCGAGACGCAGGCGCAGCCCCGCGGGCCAGCCGGGCGGCGTGACCCGCCAGCGCTGCACCGCGAGCCTCAGCCCCGGCTCGACCGCACCGGCATAACCGGCCGTGCCCGCGCCCAGCGCCACCAGCCCCGCCAGCCAGCGCAGGAAACCCCGCCGCGTGATCATGCCCCGCCCTCCCCCGCGCCCAGTTCGATCACCGTGATCTCGGGCGGCACGCCCCAGCGCACCGGAAACCCCGAACAGCCGAGCCCGCCGGAGACGACGAGATGGCGGCCGTCCTCGACCACGTGCCCCCAGGCATAGCGCGTGCCGTAGCGCGACGGGATCACCCGCGCCCAGGGCCGCCCGAACGGGCGCACCTGCCCCCCATGCGTATGGCCCGAGAGCGTGAGCGCGACGCGCGACGGCAGGCTGGCGAAGATGTCGGGCTCGTGGGCGAGCAGGATCACCGGCGCGTCATCGCTGACGTCGGCCAGCGTCGCGTCCACGTCGTCGCCGCCCCGCCAGTCCTGCCCGCGCCCGCCATCGGGGTCGATCGAGAGCTGCGATTCGAGCCCCGCGAGCCAGAAGGCGCCGCCGGATGCGGCCAGCCGCGCGTCGTCCCCGGGTGCGGCCAGCCGCACGGCGTCCCCGGATGCGGCCATCCGTGCGTCGTCCGCGGATGCGGCCAGCCGCACGGCGTCCCCGGGTGCGGCCAGCCGCGAGGCGCCGCCGGATGCGGCCAGCCGCGCGTCGTCCCCGGATGCGGCCAGCCGCACGGCGTCCCCGGGTGCGGCCAGCCGCACGGCGCGATTGCGGAGGACGCCGATGCCGGCCGCGCCCAGCGCCTCGACCACGGCCCCGGGGTCGCGGCCGGCGCGGCGGTCGCGCGACCGCCGGCGCCAGTCATGGTTGCCCATGACCGCCCAGGTGCCGAGCGGTGCGCAGAGCCCGCCCAGCACCGGCGCGACCTCGCCCATCGCCAGCCACCGCCCCTGCAGGCGCTGCGTCGCCAGATAGTCGCCGAGCAGCACCACCACGTCCGGCCTGAGCGCGTTCGCCGCCGCCACGATGCCGGCGAGCCGGTCGGGCGTCATCCAGGGCCGCGCCGCATGGAGGTCGGCCAGCGCCACGATCCTGAGCGCCAGCCCCGCCGGCCAGCCCCCGATCGCCGGCGCGAACCGCCGCACCACCGGCACCCGCCCCGCCTCGCCAAACCCCGGCCCCGAGCCGTCGCCGATACCCTTCCCCGCACCCGTGATGACCCGCCTCCCTCGACTGCCCGTCACGACAGGCATGCCGCGGATCGGCGGGCGAGAACAGGGCGAGGGCGCGTCGATCCGGTGCAGAGGGCCAGGCCGTACCCCGCCACTCTCGGGCGGCGGTCATGGGGCGGGCGAGGCAGCGCAGGATGCGGATGACGGTCCCGGAGGCGGTGAGCGCGAGCATCGCGATCCGGGCGCCCGTGTTCGCGGTCGCGTCCGTCGCGCTCGGCCATCGCCGGGCCGAGCGGAGCGCCGAGGTGGCAGTCCGCCCCGTCCTGGTCCTCGACGACGACACAGAGGCCGGCTGGCAACCGGGCACTATCGGCAACGGCCCGGCGCTCACCGTGATCGTCGCGCAGAAGGAGCCGGGCGCCACCCGGTTCAACCCGCAGCGCGTGCCGCCCGTCGGCGCGGGCGCGCGGTTCACGCCGGCGTGGCCGGGCCACGTGAACGCGACCGGCCTCGGCGCCACCTACGAAGACATCTTCGGCACCGCCCTCACCTCGGTCACCGGCAACGACCTGACGACCACGCGCGAGGGCCGACCGTTCGGCCCCTGGCCCGAGGGCGCGATCGCCAAGCACTGGAACGCCCCGCCGGCGGCGTGCAGCTAGAGCAGCTTCCGACCGCCGAACGGAAACGCCCGCTCTCGCCCCCTCCCACGTCATTGTTGCCGCGATCTGGTTACCGTTCAGCGAACGCTGCCGGATGCGCAGACGCAACGGGATGTTCATCCGCCTGGGCCTATCCTGACGCGGGTGGGGCGGGCGCCCGTGCTCACGTCAGCTTGGAAGGCGCTCTTGCCTCAGAACTCCACCCCGATCTGGGCCTTGATGCCCTGTTCGCGGAAGGGGTGCTTGACCAGCGTCATCTCGGTGACCAGGTCGGCGGCCTCGATCAGGGGGTCGGCGGCGTTGCGGCCGGTCAGGACGACGTGGGTGAGGGGCGGCTTCTCGGCCTTGAGGAAGGCGACGACCTCGTCCACGTCGAGATAGCCGTAGCGGAGCGCGATGTTGATCTCGTCGAGCAGGACCATGTGGTGCTCACCATCGGCGATCAGGCGTTTCGCGGTCTCCCAGCCGGCCTTCGCCATCTCGGTGTCGCGCTCCTTGTCCTGGGTCACCCAGGTGAAGCCCTCGCCCATCGTGTGAAAGGCGCAGAGATCGCCGAAGCGCTCCTCGATCAGGCGGCGTTCGCCCGTGTCCATGCCGCCCTTGATGAACTGCACCACCGCGCATTTCAGGCCGTGCGCGATGCAGCGGAAGATCATGCCGAAGGCGGCCGAGGATTTCCCCTTGCCCTTGCCGGTATGGACGATGACCAGGCCCTTGCCGTCGGTCTTGCTGGCCATGATCTTCTCGCGCGCCGCCGCCTTCTTGGCCATCTTCTCGGCATGGCGCGCGGCGTCGTCGCCCGGCTTGGCATCGGGCACGCCGCTGGGGGTCGCGGTCTCGTCGGTCATGGCTGGTCTCCGGATGCGGCGCGCGGGGGCGTGAGCGCCTTGGCGAGGTAGATGCGGTCGCGCTCGGGCCGGTCGCCGGCGGCGCGGGCGATCTCGACATAGCCGAGGCGGCGGTAGAAGCCCGCGGCCTGGAAGCCGAAGGTGTCGAGATAGGCGAGATGGGCGCCCCGTGCGCGGGCCCAGTCCTCGGCCCGGGCGATGAGCGTGCTGCCGACGCCCTGGTGGCGGGCCCCCGGCGCGGCGGCGAGATAGCGCACCAGCAGCACGCCGTAGAGCATGCGCCCCGAGAGCCCGCCCGCGAAGGCGCCGTCGATGCGCGCCTCGAGCACCAGGGGCTCGGGCTCGAACTCGTGGCCCGCCTCATCGGCATGGTCGTCGAGCAGGGCGAGCAGCCGTTCGTCGAAGGCCTCGCTGTCGCCCGCGGGCGGCGCGACGGTGATGGCGGGCGCGCTCACGACAGCATCGGGCCGACCCGGTCGCGCAGCAGCGTGACCAGCGCCGGGTCCATGAAGCTGTAGCGGTCGCGGATGGCCAGCACGACGATCGAGCGGCCGGCGAGTGAGGCGCCATAGCGCTCGGCCAGCCGGACGCGGTGGCGGGCCTCCATCGCGATGATCAGGTCGGCCCAGTCGATCTGGTCGGCCGAGAGCACGTCGTCGGCATCCGGCGAGACGCCGCCGAAATCCGTCGAGACGCCCGGCCAGTCGGCGAAG
>JBCBPG010000429.1:0-4525 GCA_039820865.1 Pseudomonadota bacterium | reverse complement strand
GGTCGAGTTCGGCGATCGTGGGGAAAGCCTGCGTATCGATGAAGCCGGGGCCAGCGACGGTCACGTCCCCCGACGCGACGAACAGGCTTTCCATCAGGAGGCGGCGTTGCGGGTCGGCCGCGATGTCGTTCGGGCCGTCGGCGTTCGGGGTCACGATGGGGGCAGCGCAAGCAGGTCGTCCTCCATCAGCCGAACGGCGCGGGGGGTGTCGAGGAGCGGCACGCCTGAGCCGCGCGTCGCCTCGGGACCGAACCGCGGGCGCTGGACGTCACGGGCATCGAGCATCCAACACCGCCGGGGCGTTGACCGCCTGCACCGCGTCGATGTCCCGCCGAAACGCGATCGGCAAAGCCGTCGCCCTGACCGGCTGCGTCAGCACCACCCCAAGCGTCGCCAGCGCGAGCAATGCCGGACCCTGCCCCCGCAAAAACCCCGGGAAAACAGCGACAGGCCGGTCGGACGGCGGCCCGGGCAGCCCCGGTCTGCCTCTCCGCCGGACAACGCCCGGCACTGCCTCCCGCCCGCGTCAGCTTGGACCGGATCTGGTGAACGTGGCGTTGCGCGCTGGCCATCGACAGCGTGCGCTGAGCGGTCACCGTCTTCTGCCCGGGCTCCAGAACCGTTGACGGTCGGGGCCAGAAGATGTGGCGGCGGCCCGCGCGATGGCGGACAGGCAGTCCCCGGGGGCAGCGGTCTGCGGGTGGCGATGCGACGCCAGTCCTGGAGACGACCGACCATGATCCCGGACGGTTGCGTCATCGGAAGCGGCGCCCGTGGCGTCGGGCGGCCTTGCCGCGCGATTGCCGCGCCGGGATGCAGGGGTTTATCCGCTGTTCCGTGGGATTTCGCGTAACCAGTCGGCGTCGCCGCCCGCTCGGCGCTTATCCCGTCGACTGCCGGCAGGGAGGCGCACGGCCCCCAGCGCCCCCATGGTCGCCCACCTGGCCAGCCGTGACGAAGAGCCGGATCGGTCGCCGTGCGCGTAGCTTGAGGCAGATCGCATCGATCAGTAGATCTTCAGGTTCCGCGCCCGCCGGTCCGATCAGGACCCGGGCGAACACATCCTTCTCGCCCCAGCGCCGCCTCGCCCCGGCGCAAGCCGTCGCGGTCGATGAAGAGCATGCCCGACAACATGCGCCGGTCGCCGATGGGCTGACTCTGCGATCAACGGGGCCTGACCCGCTGACCTGACCCTGGGACCTGACCCAGGGACCTGACCCCGGGACCTGACCCCGGGAACGGGCGCCGCGCCGGCGGGCACGGGACTGGACACGGGGCCCCGCATGCGGCGAGCCTCGGCCCATGACCGATGTTTCCACGCCCACCGGCTTCATGCCGCGCCCGCTCGCCGAGCAGCGGGTGCTGGTGGTCGGTGGCACCTCGGGCATCGGCCTCGCCACCGCTGCCGCCTTCCGTGCCGAGGGTGCGCCTGTCGCCGTGGCGGGCCGGTCGGCCGAGCGCGGGGCCGCGGCGCTGCATCACCTCGCCGCCGTCGACGCACCGCCCGCGACGTCCCCGCCCCAGTTCCTGGCCGCCGATGCCGCCGATCCTGCCGCGGTCACCGCGCTGATCGACGCCGCCGAGGCCGCGCTCGGCCGGATCGACACCGTGGTCGTCTCGCCGGGGACCACGCGGCTGCCGGAGCTCCTGCAGCGCCAGAGCCTCGAGGACATCCGCACGGCGCTGACCCAGGACCTTGCCCCCGTCCTCTATCTCGGCCGCGCGGCCTGGCCGGCGCTGGTGCGGGCGGGCGGTGGCACCGTGCTCGCGGTCGCCTCGGATGCCGGCAAGGTCGCGACCCCGGGCGAGGCGGTGATCGGCGCCGGCATGGCGGCGGTGATCCAGTTCATGCGCACGCTGGCGATCGAGGGCAAACGCCAGGGCATCCGCGCCAACACCCTCACCCCCTCGCTGGTCGAGGGTACCGCGTTGACCGAGCGGCTGATGGAGGACGGCACCTTCTCGGCCAAGCTCTTCGCCAAGGCCCGTCCCCTCGCTCATCTCGGCCCGACCGAGGTCGAGGACCTCGCGGCGCTCGCCGTCTTCCTCGCCTCGCCCGCCGCCCGTCGCATCACCGGCCAGGCGATCAGCGTCAACGGCGGGATCAGCGCCGCCTGAGCGTGCTATGGTGGCGCGGGGAGGTGGCAGCATGCGCCGGCACAGTGGCAGGCCCCGAGACAGCGGCACCCGACATGCGCCCGCGGCAAGGGGGCGATCAGCGTCGACGCCGACCGCGGCCGTCGCCGCGCTGGCGGCCGCAGCCCTCGTCTGCGGACCATCCGCGGCCGGCCTGAGACTGCTGGGAAGCGACCGATCGCCGGCGATCACGGCCCAGGCCCCGGCGGTGGCGGAGCGGCCGATGCGCCGGGCAGAGCCGATGCGCCGGGCGCGCGCCACCCTGCCCCGGGTCCACTTCCTCGGCATCGGCATCGACGACTACGACGACGGACAGATCGTCACGCTCGCCAATCCCGAGCGCGACATCGACATGATCGCCCGGACGCTGGCGTCCATCGAGGGGCGCGTCGAGATCGCCGGGATGACCCTGATGCTTGGCGCCGAGGCGACACGCGATGCCGTCCGCCAACGCCTGGACGTCATCGCCGGCCAGCTGCACGAGGACGAGGCGCTGGTCGTGTTCTTCGCCGGCCACAGCTACTATCACGCCGAGGGTCGCGAGCTGCTGCTGCTGCCGCAAGACACCGTGATCCCCGACGGTGCAACGACGTTGGGCGCCAACGAGACCGTGCTGCCGTTCAACACGCTGTTCGCCGCCTTCTCGCGCGATCACCGGATCTTCTTCGTTGGCGACGGCTGCAACTTCGGCGCAGGACTGTCGGACGAGACCGAGCGGGACCTGCCGCATCTGAGCGTGATGGGCTCGGCCCGGATCGATCAGGAGGCGCTGGACGGCTCGCCCGAGACGGGCCATTCGCCCTTTGCCCTGGCCTTTGCCGGGGCGGTCGAGCGCCTGGCCACCGACCTCGACCGCGATGGTGTGCTCAACCCGGACGAACTCTACCACGCCGTCTTCCCGGTCGTGGCGGCCGATGGCTATCAGCACCCCCAGCTCTTCGGCGCGCTGTCGCACCGTCTGGACCTGATGCGCCCGCCGCCCGAGGCGCCTGGCGTCGAGGCCGTCGTGGCGGCCGGTCTGCCGGTCGAGGGCGAGGTGCCGCCCGATCTGATCGGCATGACCATGCTGGAGATCAACGGCGTGGCGGCGACCGACGCGACCTTCGCGCCAGGCGAGAAGGGCGTGCGCCTCACGCTGGGCAGCGGCACGGCCGATCTGCTCCGCGACGGCGTCAACTACTTCCGCGGGCTCAGGCGCGAGGCACGGTTCTGGTACGAGAACCGGCGGCTCAGCCGCTACGAGGCCCCCTATGGCGAGAGCCACGCGCTGCTCTTCGCCATCGACGACTATGACCGCGCCGGCACGGGCGGGACGCCGACCGGGCTCGCGCCGCTCAGCAACATGGTGGCGCGGGCCGAGGAACTGGCGACGGTGCTGCGCGGCCGCGGCTTCGACCGGGTGCGGGTGATCGGGGACGAGGGCGCGACCTCCGAGGCGATCGCCGCGCTGCTCGAGGAGTACTGGGCGGGCGGGCGTTTCGCCGGGGTCGACCGTCTGGTGATCTACTTCGCCGGCCACGGCGTGACGATGAACGGGCAGACCCTCCTCGCCACCTACGACTACCAGCCGGAGCGCCGGGCGCAGAGCTCGATCCACGCGCTCGACCTCGTGCGCAAGCACTTCGAGTTCATCGCCGCCGACCACGTGCTGGTCCTGCTCGACGTCTGCCACGCGGGCCTCGCCGTCTATGCGACGCTGTCGGACGACGCGCTCGCCGCGCCTGCCGGGGACGGGCCGGCGGCGCTGGACCGCCTCGCGCGGGTGCGCGACGATACCGAGGGACGCTCGCGCAACATGCTGGTCGCCGGGACCGGCAACGAGGAAGCGCTGTGGCTCAACGGCGGGATCTTCACGCAGGCGCTGATCGAGGCGCTGCGCCCCGGCTCGGACGCCGATGCCAACAACGACGGCATCACACAGTTCCACGAATACGCCAACCACGTCCTGCACGAGGTCAGCAGCTACGCGCTCTACACCGGGTTCCGCCAGAAGCCGAGCTTCAAGGTCTTCCGCCACATGGGCGACGGGCGGGTGCTGTTCGACTGACGCGTCGATGCCGGTCTAGGGGCTGCCCGTCCGCTCGGCCCGGCGATCCGCCCTCCAGGCGAAATAGACCGAGAACCCCGTGCCCGCCATCGAGACGACAAGCCCCGCGAGCGACATCAGGAAGCCGGCATAGTCCTTCCAGGATCCCTGAGGCCCACCCGGTCCCCCGGGGTCGCCGAGGCCCGGGGGGCGGGCCGTCTCCCCGCCAAGCGTCACCTGTCCTTCAGGTACCGTGAGGATGGCGAGGGCGAAGAAGAACGCCATGGCGCCAAGCCCGAGGGCGATGCGGGTGAGGATGCGCATGCTTGTCTTCCTCGGCGCGGTGAGTGGCGGCGGGGCCTG
>JBCBPG010000428.1:0-4538 GCA_039820865.1 Pseudomonadota bacterium | reverse complement strand
GTCGGGCGGCCCCGGCAGGCGCTGCGCCCGGTGGCGGCACCCGGCGGTGAGGCCGCGCCTGCCACGGGCGATGCCGCCTGCCGCCGCCGCGCGTGGGGCGGCCGCCACGGTGTGCGTCGTTGGATAGGCGGCAGAGAGGGGCGGCAGCTGGGGGCGGCAGCTGGGGGCGGCATTGGGGGGCGGGATCCGGGCGGGGCCATTGACGGCATCGGGGGTGGGGTGTACTCGCCCACTCCATCGCGGCGCCCCGGCCCGCGAGGATGGCGACGTGGCGGAGTGGTTACGCAGCGGACTGCAAATCCGTGTACGCCGGTTCGATTCCGGCCGTCGCCTCCACCTCCTTGCCCCCTGGCACTCCCCCTGGCACGCCCCCTCCCGGCCGGCCGGTTGCCCCTTGTCGGCGCCAGCGGCCTGCCTGACGCAACGGCATCGGCGCGTCGGATGATTGCCGGGCGGGCGGCGCGGGCACAGTTCCCGCCCACTCAGCAAGCATCGGACGTCAGATCCGGCCTTGGCCTCGGTCGACACGCATGTTTAGGTTTCGACGAGAACATAAACACCCACCGGGAGTATCTCATGTCTCACCTGATGTTGACCTCGCGTAGCCTGCATCCGTTCGCCGAACGTACGGCCGATGCCTTCCGCCGCGGGCGGATGAACCGGCGCGAATACATGGCCACGATGATGGGCCTCGGCGTGACGGCGGCCGGTGCCTATGCGCTTGGCGGGATCGCCACGCCGGCCCGTGCCGCGGACACGCCGGTGCAGGGCGGCACGCTGCGCGTCGGCATGCTGATCAAGGCGTTCAAGGACCCGCGCGCCTTCGACTGGTCCGAGCTTGGCAACGTCGCGCGCCAGGTGAACGAGTATGCCGTGCGCTGGACCGCGGACTACACCTTCGAGGGCCGGCTGCTCGAGAGCTGGGAGATCTCGGACGACGCGACCGAGTACACGCTGAACCTGCGCAAGGGCGTGACGTGGTCGAACGGCGACGAGTTCTCGTCGGAGGACATGGCCCACAACATCACGCGCTGGTGCGACGCCGAGGCCGAGGGCAACTCGGTCGCCGCGCGCATGGGCGGCCTGGTCGACCCCGACACCAAGCAGCTGCGCGACGGCGGCATGGAGATCGTCGACAGCCACACGATCAAGCTGACGCTGCCCGCGGCCGACATCACGCTGATCGCCGGCATGGCCGACTATCCCGCGCTGATCATGCACCGCTCCTATGACGGCTCGCCCGACCCGTTCGAGGCGCTCTCGGTCTCGACCGGCCCCTACGAGCTGCAGGAATACGAGGCCAATGTCCGCGCCCGCGTGACCCGCAAGGCCGATCACGCGTGGTGGGACGAGGGCGGCTATCTGGACGAGATCGTCTGGACCGACCTCGGCACCGATTCGACCGCCGAGATCGCTGCCTTCGAGAGCGAGGAGATCGACACCTCGTTCGAGATCAAGGCCGACAGCATCGACCAGGTGCGCGGCATCGGCATCCCGATCTCGGAGATCTCGACCGGCGCGACCATCGTGATCCGGCCGAACCGCCTCTCCCCGCCCTATGACGACGTGCGCGTGCGCCGCGCGCTGGCCAAGGCAGTGGACAACCTCGTGGTCCTGCAGCTCGGCTACAACAATGCCGGCCAGACCGCCGAGAACCACCATGTCGGCCCGATGCATATCGAATACGCCGATATCGGCGCGCCGACGCGCGACGTCGAGGGCGCGATCGCGCTGCTCGAGGAAGCCGGTCACCGCGACACCGAGTTCGAGCTGATCTCGATCGACGACGACTGGCGGCGCAACACGACCGATGCCGTGGCCGCGCAGATGCGCGACGCCGGCATCAACATCAAGCGCACCGTCATCCCGGGCTCGACCTTCTGGAACGACTGGGCGAAGTACCCGTTCTCGTCGACCAACTGGAACCCGCGCCCGCTCGGCGTGCAGGTGCTGAACCTCGCCTATCGCTCGGGCGTGGCGTGGAACGAGACCGGGCTCGCCTCGGAGGAGTTCGACGCCATGCTGGACGAGGCGCTGGCGACCCCGGATGTCGAGGCGCGCCGCGAGATCATGGCCAAGGTCGAGCAGTTCATGATCGATGACGGCGTGATCATCCAGCCCTACTGGCGCTCGGTCTATCGCGCGAATGCCGAGTGGGTGCACAACAACCCCGCCCACCAGGCCTTCGAGCAGCACTTCGACAAGGTCTGGGTCGAAAGCTGAGGCCCCGCCGCCGCGCATCCCCCCCGCGGGGTGCGCGGCCCGCGTCCGTCCGGCGCCCGGGTCCAGTGCCCCGGTACTGTGGCCGGGTTCTGCGACCGGGTTCTGTGACAGGGTTCTGTCGCTGGGCCCCGCCCCTGCCCGCGTCCCGCCTGGCCACGAGGGCCGCCTGCGCCACCGCGTGAGCACCGGCGCCATGCCCGTGCCGGTGGCCACCGGCGGGGCGTCGCATGGGCCGCGCCCCGGCGCGGTCTCACGACGAGCCCTTGGAGGAGACGACCATGGCTTTCTTCATCCTGCGCCGCATCGGCACGATGATCGCCACGATGCTCGCGCTGACCTTCGTGGTCTTCTACCTCGTCAACCTGCCCGGCAATCTCGAGAAGATCGCCAAGACCGAGGGCAACATGCGGATGACCGACGAGCAGGTCGCCGCCTGGCTCGACGAGAACGGCTATAGCGAGCCCTTCCTCGTGCGCTATGGCGAGTGGGTCGCGGGCACGGTCCAGGGCGACATGGGCTACAGCCGCGTGTTCCGAAAACCCGTGTCCGAGGTGGTGGGCGAGCGGCTCTACTACACCAGCATCCTGATGCTCTGCGTCATGCTGGTGATGGTGCCCTGTGCGCTGCTGATCGGGATCCTGGCGGGGATGCGCGAGGGATCGCCGCTGGATCGGGGGTTGTCCATAGGCTCGATCGCCTCGACATCGGCGCCCGAATACGTGACCGGCATCGTCTTCGTGGCGATCTTTGCCTCCGGCCTCGGCTGGTTCAAGGGCATCGCCTCCACCCGCACGATCACCTTCGAGAACTTCACCCTGCCGGTCATCACCATGGCGCTCTACGGCATGGGCTATATCGCGCGCATGACGCGGGCCTCGATGGCCGAGGTGATGACGTCGAACTACATCCGCACCGCGCGGCTCAAGGGCATGAGCTTTCGCGCCGTGGTGCTGAAGCATGCGCTGAGAAACGCGCTGATCGCGCCCTTCACCGTCATCATGCTGCAGTTCCCCTGGCTGCTGACGGGCGTGGTCATCGTCGAGACGATGTTCAACTTCAAGGGCTTCGGCTGGACGCTGACCCAGGCGGCGAGCAACAACGACATCGAGCTGCTGCTCGCGATCTCATGGGTCGCGGTGATCGTGGTGCTGCTGACCCAGCTCATCTCCGACATCGGCTACGCCTTTCTCAACCCGCGCATCCGCGTGAGCTGAGCCTTCGAAGCGTTCCCCGTCGCGCGTCCGCGCGGCGGCCCCCCTGCCCCCAGCCGGCCCCCAGCCGGCCCCCGGACCGCCAAGCAAGGACAGACCGATGCAGATCGAGTACCTCAGCACACCGGAAATCCTCCTCGGCATCCTCGGCCGGTTCTGGTCGGTCTGGATCGCGCTGGCGGTCGCGCTGGTCGGCGGCTGGTTCATCAAGAACAGGCTCGGCCAGTTCGGCCGGCTCTGGGACAGCCGGGTCGGGCTGATCGGCCTCGGCCTCGTGCTGTTCTGGGTCTTCACCGCGCTCTTCGCCGACCTGATCGCGGTGATGGGCCCGCTGGAGCAGTCCTTCACCTTCGGCATGAAGAAGTCGCTGCCGGGCGCGATCGATGCCGAGAACGAGATCGTCTTCTATCTGGGCGGCGACAACCTCGCCCGCGACATCTTCAGCCGCATGGTCCATGGCAGCCGGGTGGTGCTGATCATCGCGCCGGTCGCAACGCTGATCGCCTACATGGTCGGCGCGTCGCTGGGGCTGCCGGCAGGCTTCTACGGTGGCGCGATCTCGACGGTGATGGACTTCATCGCCAACCTCGTCCTGGCCTTCCCGGTGATCCTGCTCTTCTACCTGCTCGTCACGCCCGAGGTGCGCGAGCCGGTGATGGTGGACGTGGGCCTCTTCGTGCTGCCCTGGTCGATCCCGATCGCGCTGGCGGCGCTCTTCTTCCTGTTCCCGATCGGGTTCCTCTGCCTGATGTGGTTCACCAAGTACGAGAAGAACAGGGAGCGGCTGCGTACCTATCTGGGCGTGACCTGTGTCCTTGGCCTCTGGGTCTATCTGGGCCTGGTGTTCGACGCCGATCCGCTGGGGATCCTGTCGCTCGACCCGAACGAGCTGAACGTGTTCGCCGCCGTCGTCTTCGTCTCGGCACCCGGCGTCTACCGCATCGTCCGGGGCCTGACGCTCGACATCAAGACGCGCGACTACGTGGCGGCGGCCCAGACCCGGGGCGAGCGGCCCTGGTACATCATGCTCTGGGAGATCCTGCCGAACGCGCGCGGGCCGCTGATCGTCGATTTCTGCCTGCGCATCGGCTACACGACGATCCT
>JBCBPG010000427.1:0-4557 GCA_039820865.1 Pseudomonadota bacterium | reverse complement strand
GCCTGGATCGCGAAGCCGGAGATCGAGACCAGCGGGCTGCTGAGGTCGTGCGAGACGACGTAGAGCAGATCCTCGAGCTCCTTCGCCTTGGCGCGGAGTGTCTCGTTGCGCCGCTCCAGCTCGGCGAGCAGCGCCTCGCGCTCGACCTGGCGCCGCGCCTCGGCCGCGGCGAGGATCCGGGCGTTGCGCCAGCGCACGACGACCGCGACCCCGGCGACGATCACGAGACAGAAGCCGACGACGCTGCCCAGCAGCAGCATCACGAAGGCCGCGGTGAAGCCGACCTCAGGCGTGCCGAACCAGCGCGTGCGGATCGCCTCCATCGCCGTGCCGGCGCGGACATCCCGCAGACCGCCATCGAGTGCCGCAACGAGGTCGGTGCGCGCCGCGGCCACCGCGAAATGCAGCGCTGCGCGGCGCAAGGGCGCGTCCACGGGCGCGAAGCTGCCCGGGCCCGCGAGCATGTCGTCCAGCCGCTTGAGCGAGGTGGTGCTGAAGAGCGCGGCGCCCTCAGCCCCGCCGGCGAGGGCGAAGTAGAGCTTTTCGGTCGTGGCGATCGGACGGGGTTCCAGCCAGGGGGTCGCGCGCGCGACGGCGTTTGCGATGCTGCCCTTGGTGACGGCGATCCGGAGCGGCGGCCCGCCCGCCCTGGCCTCGGCCAGCCGACGCCCGACCGTCGAGGCATTGGCGGCCCGGGCGAAGACCTGGAGCCGGATCTCGGAATGCGGGTCGGCGAAGGCCAGCACGGCCTCGCGCGCGGGCGTGCGGCTGAGATTGGGGTGGATGTCGACCACGCCGGCCTGCATCAGCGCGATCGCCGCGCCGGGGTTGGGCGTGTGCTGGAAGGCGAGCTTGACGCCCCGCAGCGCCGCGATCTCGCGCAGCAGGTCGATCGAGAAGCCCGCCGGCTGCCCGTCGGCACCGGTGAAGGTGTAGGGCGGAAACTCGCTGTAGGCCACGCGCCAGGTGTCGCCCCAGGCGCCGGCGCCCGACAGCGCCGACAGCAGGACGGCGAGGAGCGGTGTCAGCAACGTTCTCGCCATCCGACCATCCTGGCTTCGCGGAGACGAACGGATACGAGCTGAGCGTGAAGATTTCCTCAGCGGCGCCCGCCTGCCGCCCTCAGGCGAGGAGCGTGGTGCCGCGGCGCAGGCGGGCGGCGGCCTCGGCGGCGGTGGTCTCGACGATCCGGCCGGCGGGCTCGATGCGGTGGATGAGGTCGAGTGCCTCGCCCGCGATCAGGACCCGGGTATCGAGGTCGTCCGGGGCGCTTTCGGCATAGCGCGCGCGCTCGGGCCCGGGGTCGGCCTTGAGCGCGTCGATGCGGTCGTGCCAGCGGGTGAGGAACGCGTTGGCGACGACGCGGCCGGTATAGGCCCGGGGCCAGGCGGCGCCGCGGGCGACGTCGAAGACCCTGGAGCGCACGGTGTCGTCGCCGCCGAGGCGGGTCATCGCGGCCTTGGCCGCCGCCACGCCGCGGGGATCGGGGCCGGTGGCCTCGTCGCTGGCCCAGAAGCGGGTGCCCATCAGCACGCCGTCGGCGCCCAGCATCAACGCGGCGGCGAGGCCGCGGCCATCGGCGATGCCGCCTGCGGCGAGGATGATCTGGCCCTCGGGCGCGATGTCGCGCACGGCGGGCAGGAGCGAGACGAGCCCGCGATCCATGCCGTGCCCGCCGGCCTCCTGGCCCTGGACCACGACGACATCGGCGCCGGCGGCGATGGCCTGGCGCGCCTGGGCGAGGCGCTGGACCTGCCACAGGACGGGGACGCCGGCGGTGCGGGCGGCATCGACCAACGGCTCGGCATCGCCGAACGAGACCATCAGCGCGCGGGGACGCCGGGCGAGGGCCTGTTCGACGACCCCGGGGCGCTCGAGCGCGCTCCAGGTGATGAAGCCGAGGCCGACATGCTCGTTACCGGCGTCGCGGAAGGCGCTGTCGAGCCAGGCCGCATCGCCGTAGCCGCCGCCGACGAGGCCGAGCCCGCCGGCGGCCGAGACCGCGCCGGCGAGCCGGCCGCCCGAGACGAGGTCCATGGGCGCGAGTGCGATCGGATGGCGGAGGCCGAAGCGCTCGGTGAACGGAGTTCTGAGGTGCTGGGTCATGGGAACAGCTTGGCGCGGGCCGGCCATCTTGGAAAGCGATTGATATTGGACTTTCAGTTCATCTATTTTGAAGGGTATGGAGATCGTGCTGCTCAGGACCTTCGAGGCGGTGATCCGGGCGGGCAGCTTCTCGGGCGCGGCCCGGGCGCTGGCCTGCGTGCAGTCGAACATCACGGCGCGGATCAGGCGGCTGGAGGGGCATTACGGCCAGCCGCTGTTCGACCGCGGCAAGGGGGGCGCGAGCCTGACGCCGCTCGGCGAGCGGCTGCATGCCCATGCCGTGGACCTCTTGGCGCGGCTGGACGCGGTCGAGCGGGACATGCTGGACGCCTCGGGCGCTGCGGCGGGGCTGCGGCTGGGCGCGATGGAGACGACGGCGGCGGGGCGGCTGCCGCGGCTCCTGGCGGCGCTGCGGGCGGCGCATCCGGCGGCCCCGGTCTCGCTGGCCGCGGGGCCGACGGGCGAGCTGCTGGCCGATGTCTGGGCGCGACGGCTGGATGCGGCCCTTGTCGCGGGGCCGGTCGACACCGACCGGTTCCGCGGGGTCGAGGCGTTTCGCGAGCGGCTGGTGCTGGTGCGCCCCGTGGAGGGGGCCGCGGGGCCGCTGCTCGCCTTCCGGCGGAGCTGCAGCTACCGCGGCGCGGCCGAGGCCTGGCTGCGCGCGACGGGGCGTGCGGATACCGAGATCGTGGAGCTCGGCACGCTGGACGGCATGATCGGCTGTGTCGAGGCGGGGATGGGCATCGCCGTGCTGCCCGAGCAGGTGGTCGCGCCGCGCGCCGGTCCCGGACTGGCGGTCGACCCCCTGCCCGACGCGATTGCCGACACGGTCACGCACCTTGTCTGGCGGCTCGATCACCGGCCGAGCCGGGTGCACGAGACGCTGGTGGGGCTGATCGCCGGTCAGGCCCCGACCGGGGCGCCGTGCGCGAGCCGGCCGGCGACGTAGACCGCGCCCACCGCCCGGTCGCAGCCGAGCGTCTGGAGCAGGAACAGCATCTCGTCGAGCCGCTCCACGGTCTCCAGCCGCAGCGCCATGGCGGGCGTGGCGGCGGGGTCGAGGACGGTGACGTCGGCCTCGCTGCCAGGCGCCAGCGTGCCGATGCGCTCCACCAGGCCCAGCGCCTCGGCATTGCCGCGGGTCGCGCGCCAGAAGGCGGTGAGCGGGTCCATCCGCTGGCCCTGCAGCGCGAGCACCTTGTAGCCCTCGTCCAGCGTGCGCAGCATCGAGTAGCTGGTGCCCCCGCCGATATCGGTCGCCACCGCGGTACGGATGCCCGCGGCCTCGATCCCCCCCATGTCGAAGAGACCGCTGCCGAGGAACAGGTTCGAGGTCGGGCAGAAGACGGCGACGGACCCGGTCTCGGCCATGGCATCGCGCTCACGCCCGGACAGGTGGAGGCAGTGGCCGAAGAGCGAGCGCGGCCCCGCCAGCCCCGCGCGGGCGTAGACGTCGAAATAGTCGCGCGCCTCCGGGTAGAGATCGGCCGTCAGCGCGATCTCGGCGGCGTTCTCGGACAGGTGGCTCTGGACGTGGCAGTCGGGATGGGCGGCGGCCAGCGCGCCGGCGGCCTCGAGCTGCGCGGGCGTCGAGGTGATCGCGAAGCGGGGCGTGATGGCATAGCCGAGCCGGCCGCGGCCGTGGAACGCCCCGATCAGCGCGGCGCTGTCGTCGTGTCCCTGCTGCGCGGTGTCGGTCAGCGCTGCCGGCGCGTTGCGGTCCATCAGCACCTTGCCCGCGATCAGGCGCATGTCGCGGGCCAGCGCCGCCTCGAACAGCGCCTCGGCCGAGGCACGGTGGACGGTGCAGTAGGCGACCGCGGTGGTGGTGCCGTGGCGGATCAGTTCGTCGAGGAAGAGGCCCGCGATCCGCGTGGCATGGGCCGGATCGCCAAAGCGCTGCTCGGCCGGGAAGGTATAGGTGTTGAGCCAGTCGAGAAGCTCGGTCCCCCAGGACGCGATCACCTGCATCTGCGGCATGTGCAGATGCGTGTCGATCAGGCCGGGCAGGATCAGGCGGCCGCGATGGTCGTGCACCGCGGCGCCCGGGGCCTGTGGGGCGATCTCGGCCCAGGGGCCGGCGGCACGGATCCGGCCGGCGTCGATGAGGAGGCCGCCGTCCTCCTCATGGGTCAGCGCATCGAGGTCGCGGGGGCCTTCGGGGCGGCGGTCGAAGGAGACGAGGCGGCCGCGCAGGAGCGTCGTCAACGGGTGGCGCCTTCGTACCAGGCGGTGATCAGGCGGCGCTCGGCCTCCTCCATGTAGGTGACGTTGGCGGGCGGCATGGCGGCGGTGCGCCCGGCCTGCAGATAGATCTCGCGCGCATGGGCCAGGATCGCGGCCTCGCTGTCGAGCGCGACGCCCCTGGGCGCCACGGCGATGCCGTCCCAGTACGGCTCGGCCGCATGGCACATCGAACAGCGGCCGAGGACGGCGTCCTGCACGGCCGGG
>JBCBPG010000426.1:0-4574 GCA_039820865.1 Pseudomonadota bacterium | reverse complement strand
GTCTGGGCCAAGTCCGAGGCGCATGGCGGCAAGATCCGCGGCTTTCTGCTGGAGAAGGGGATGGCGGGCCTCTCGGCGCCCAAGATCGAGGGCAAGCTGTCGCTGCGTTGCTCGATCACGGGCGGGATCGTGATGGAGGGCGTCGAGGTCGGCGAGGAGGCGCTCCTGCCGGGCGTCGAGGGGCTGAAGGGCCCGTTCTCCTGCCTCAACATGGCGCGCTACGGCATCTCGTGGGGCGTGCTGGGCGCGGCGGAGTTCTGCTGGCATGCCGCGCGCCAGTACACGCTGGACCGGGTGCAGTTCGGCCGGCCGCTGGCGCAGACGCAGCTGGTGCAGAAGAAGCTGGCGGACATGCAGACCGAGATCGCGCTCGGCCTGCAGGCCAGCCTGCGCGTCGGCCGGCTGATCGACGAGAAGCGCTTCGCCCCGGAAATGGTCTCGATCGTCAAGCGCAACAACTGCGGCAAGGCGCTGGAGATCGCGCGGGTGGCGCGCGACATGCACGGCGGCAACGGCATCTCGGGCGAGTACCAGGTGATGCGCCACATGCTGAACCTGGAGACGGTGAACACCTATGAGGGCACGCATGACGTCCATGCGCTGATCCTGGGCCGGGCGCAGACGGGGCTGCAGGCCTTCTTCTGAACGGTCGGGTGCGGCGGGGTGCCTGCGGCCTGCGCCTCCGGCGCGGGTGAACGGTCGGGCGCGGCGGGGCGCCTGCGGCCTGCGCCTCCGGCGCGGGTGAACCGTCGGGCGCGGCGGGGCGCCTGCGGCCTGCGCCTCCGGCGGGGGGGCTGGCGGCGGCCGTGGGATCGGGGTAGGCGCGGGATGTGCCGGGCAGGGCCCGGTGCGTCCCTGCGACCCGACGAGGCGGCCGATGGAGCACGATCCCGACCTGGCTGAGGCGCTGGCGCTGCATCGCGGCGGCCGGCTGGACGAGGCGGCCGCGCGCTACGAGGCGATCGCCGCGGGCCGCCCGGACGATGCCGATCTCCTGGGCCTGATGGGCATCCTCGACCAGCAGCGGGGGGCGCTGACGCGGGCGGCCGCGCGGCTCGACCGGGCGCTGGCGATGACGGCGTCGGACGCGGTGCAGGTCCGCAACCTCAATGCCCGCGCGATCCTGGCGCGCCGTGTGGCCGCGGCTGCCGGCAACGGGCATGCCCGGGCGCCGTCGGGCAGCGCGCCGGCGGATGGCGTGCCGGGCGGGCTTGCCGTGCTGCTGCGCCACGCTCGCCCGGCGGCGCCGCTGGACCCGCCGGGCGACGCGGCCGCCGCCGGGGCGTATGTCTCGCTCGCCTCGCTGGCGATGCTGGCGGGCGAGGCGGCGCTGGCCGGCGATCTCTCGGCGGCGGTGGAAGCGGCGGCCGCGACCGCCACGCCGGCCCAGCGGACCGCCCTGGTGCCGGTGCTCGCCGCGCTTGGCCGGCTGGCGGGGCTGGAGGCCGTCGCGGCACTGGCCGGCGATGCCGAGGCGCGCCGCACGCTCTGGATCGGCGCGCGGTCGGCGGCGCTGAGCGCGGGGCGCGGCGCCATCGCGGCCGAGGCGACGCGCCGGCTGTTGCGCGACCACCCCGTGCTGGTCGACCGGCGCCAGCCGCCGGGGAATGGGGCGCCGGGGGATGGGGCGCTGAGGGTCCTGGTGCTGCACGCGCCGTTCGACGATGGCCGGACCGAGCGCACGCTCTATCACGGCGGCGCGATGATGGCCGAGGTCGCCGCGACCTACCGGGGCGGGGAACTGGCCTTCGACGGCTGCCTGCTGGGGCGCGACGCGGATGTCGACGCCATGGCGCTTCCGGCGGTGGACGTGATCTTCAACAACGTCGCGACCGCCGAGGTGGGCATCGCGAGCGGCACCTATGCCCAGGCCGAGGCGCTGGCGGCCCGGCTGGGCGTGCCGATGCTGAACCCGCCCGGGCGGCTGGTGCGCACGACGCGGGTCGATACCGGCCGCCATCTCGCGGGGATCGAGGGGCTGGTGCTGCCGCGCGCCGCGATGTTCCGCCACGAGGGCGGCGATCCGGGCCACCTGGCCGACAGCATCGCGCTCAGGGTCGGTCTGCCGGTCATCATCCGCGCGGTCGGCCGGCAGATGGGCCAGGACATGCATCTCTGCCACACGGCCGAGGAGCTTCGCGCGCGGCTGGCGCACTTCGCCGGGCGCCATCTGAACGCGATCGAGTATGTCGAGACGCGCCGCCACGAGCGGCTGTGGCCGAAGTACCGCGTCGCCTTCATCGACGGCGCGATGTTCGGCAACAAGCTGATGTTCGCCGAGCAGTGGAAGGTGCATGCCAAGCAATCGGACGTGCTCTACCTGCGGCGCAGCGAACTGAACGACGAGGCTGACCGCTTCGTGCATGACCCGGCCGGCGTGATCGGCGAGGGGGCGGCCGCGGTGCTGAAGGAGATCGATGCGCGCCTCGGGCTCGACTTTTTCGGCATCGATTTCGGCTTTGACCGGGCGGGGCGCGTGGTGCTGTTCGAGGCCAATGCCGCCATGCTGGGCTATCCCTCGACGATCGGCCCGGGGGTCGATCCGTACCGCGCGCATCGCGCGCGCATCCAGGAGGCGTTCTGCGCCATGCTGATCCGGGCGGGGCGGCAGGGACGCGCCGCGCGCGCCGGCGCCGGGAGCTGAACCGCCCCTCCCCCTTTGGGACCCGGTCGGCCGGATGGGGGCGTTGCCAGGCGCAACCGATGGCGACGGCACCGCCGGCGGCGCTGGCCGGGGCGCGCGATCCGTGGCATCGGGGCGGTGTGGCCCGCTCTGGTCTGGCCCGTTCTGGTCTGGCCCGTTCTGGTCTGGCCCGTTCTGGTCTTGCCTGTAGCGACCTGTTCCGGCCCGTTCCGGGCCGTTGGGGAGAACGTGATGGATATCGCGACGCTCGGTGCCTTCGCTGCGGCCTCGATGGTGCTGCTGGTGATCCCCGGGCCGACGGCATTGCTGATCGTGGCCTATGCGATCACGCAGGGGCGGCGGGTCGCGGTCGCGACCGCGGCGGGCGTGGCGCTGGGCGACCTGGTGGCGATGAGCGCGTCGCTGGCGGGGCTGGGCGCGATGATGCTGGCCTCGGCCACGCTGTTTGCCGCGGTCAAGTGGATCGGCGCGGCGTATCTGGTGTGGATGGGCATCGGGCTCTGGCGCTCGGCCCGGCGGCACGCGGCGCTGGCGCGCGCGGGGGGCCGGGACGCGGCGCTGGCGGGGCAGGGCGAGACGCTGGCGGCGGGCAGGGTGTTCCGCCATGCCTTCGTCGTCACGGCGCTGAACCCCAAGAGCATCGCCTTCTTCATCGCCTTCGTGCCGCAGTTCATCGACCCGGCCGCCGCCTATGCGCCGCAGGCGGCGCTGCTGACGGCGGTCTTCGTCGCGCTGGCGGCGGGCAATGCGCTGTTCTACGCGCTGCTGGCCGATGGGGCGGGGACGCGGCTGCGCCGCCCGGCCGTGCGGGCCTGGATCGAGCGGGCGGGGGGCACGGCGCTTTTCGCGATGGCGGGGGCGACGGCGACGCTGCGCCATGGCTGAGGCGGCGGCCGCAGGCGATCCCGCCCGCGGCATCCGCTTCGCGCTGATCGCGACCGCCCTCTTCGCCGCGCAGGACGGGATCTCGACCCATCTGGCGGCGCACTATCCCGTGCCGTTCTTCGTGATGATCCGCTACTGGTTCTTCGCGGCCTTCGTGCTGGCGGTGGCGGCGCGGATGCCGGGGGGGCTGAGGGGCGCGGGCCGGACGGCGATGCCCTGGCTGCAGGCCGGGCGCGGCGTGCTGCTGGTGGTGCAGATCCTGGTGATCGTGACCAGCTTCGACCTGGTGGGGCTTGGCGCCACGCATGCGATCTTTGCGCTGCATCCGCTGATCGCGACGCTGCTGGCAATCCCGGTGCTGGGCGAGGCGGTGGGCTGGCGCCGGCTGGCGGCGGTGGGCGTGGGCTTTCTCGGCGCGCTGGTGATCCTGCGCCCGGGCGGGGCGCTCTTCGAGCCGGCGGCGCTGATCGCGGTGCTCTCGGCCGGGATGTTCGCCTGCTACACGGTGCTGACGCGGATGGCGAGCCGGGCGGACGGGTCGGGCCAGCCGGCCTTCTTCTACACCGGCACGGCGGGGGCGCTGGCGGCGACGCTGGCGGGTGTCTGGTTCTGGGTCGAGATGACGCCGGCCGACTGGGGCTGGGTGCTGATGCTCTCGATCACGGGGATGTCGGGGCACTATTGCCTGATCCGCGCGCTGGATGCGACCGAGGCGGTGCGGGTGCAGCCCTTCATCTACCTGCAGATGGTCTTTGCCCAGGTCGTCGGCTGGGCGGTCTTCGGCGAGGCGATCGGGTTCTGGACCGTGCTGGGCATGGCGCTGATCATCGGGGCCGGGCTCTACGCGATCTGGCGGGAGGCGGTGGCGCTGCGGCGGGGCGCGGGTGCCTCCGGCGCGGGCGCCTCCGGCGCATCCGGCGGGGCCGGACCGCCGGGGCGGTGAGCGGCATCAGCGCGGGGCGAGGGCGCGGGCGATCGTGTCGGCGGCGCGGACCTCGCCGGTCGGGATCCCGCGGCGGTTGCGCTGGGGCTGGGCGGTGGTGGC
>JBCBPG010000425.1:0-4575 GCA_039820865.1 Pseudomonadota bacterium | reverse complement strand
CCGTCGTGCCCGGCCCTCGTGCTAGAGCGCTTGCCGACCTGACTGCGTCAGATCTCGCGCTCCAGGTTGTTTTGTTTGCCGCATTTTCTTGTCGCCAGACTGAGTCAGTCTGGCTGGAAAATGCTCTAGCGGCAGTCCAGCGTCGCGAAGCTCCCGGCGGCCTCGCGCCACAGCGGGGTGTAGGGAGAGTTCTCGGCCCGTCCGGCATGCGCGCAGAAGCTCGGCCGCCGGCCGACCCCCTCGCAATAGTCTTCGGTCATCTCCATCAGGTGACGCAGCCGGCACTGATAGTCGTCATGGGGCGCGCCGTAGGGGCCCTCGGCGAAGCGCTCTGGGTCGCTGAGGATCGCCAGCAGCGCCGGGATCATCGCATCGCCGTTGCCCTCGGTCGCGGCGGCGGCCTCCTCGACCACGTCCAGCAGGGCGACATCCTCGTTGAGCGCCAGGTAGACCCGGCCGCGCGTCACATGCGGCTCCGGCTCATGGGGCAGCACGCCGACGACATAGTCGATGGCGGCCCGCGCATAGTCGAGATCGCCGAGGCCGAGCGCCATGCGCGCCTTGCCATGCATGAGATCGGGGTCGTGCGGATCGATCCTCGTCCAGAATTCCATCTGCTCGTTGATGAAGGGCACGTCGAGCGGCAGGTTGCGCAGCCGCGAGCGTGGATAGATGTGGCCGGTGCGCTCGGCAAAGGGCGCGATGTCGTCGTGCATGTTGGTCGAGGCCAGCACGAAGCCGATCTCGGAGGCATAGCGCTGCTCGTCGATCGCCTGGAGCTCCCGCATCGCCTCGCGCTGCTGACCGAAGCTGTCGGCGGTGTAGATCCGCGCCGTGGCATGACAGGCCTCGAGCGTGACGATGTCGGTCGTCTCGGCGACGCCCTTGCAGAAGCGGATCACGCCGAAGCGCCCGCCCCCCCATTGCGGCAGCGCGGCGGTCAGGCGGCGGCGCATCGTTGAATGCGCATCGTCCAGACGATCGGCCGTGCGCCTCGCCTCGTCGATCAGCGCGCTGCGCTCCCCCCTGACATGCAGTGCCTCCAGGCTGATCGCCGCCATCAGGTTGTCGGGTTCGAGACGGAGCGCCGTCTCGAACCAGTGGCGCGCCGCGTAGCGACTGTCGCGGGCCTCCTGCAGGGCGGCCCGTGACGTGCGTGACGGCAGCTTCTCGCCCCGGAAGAGGTAAGCGACGTAGTTGTACGCGAGCGCGCGGGCCGTATAGGCGTGTGTCGATCCGGGCATGGCCTCGACCCAGCGATCGCTGAGCGCGGCATGGTCGGCATTGCCGGTCCGGAAGGCGAGGAACGGGCGACGATAGCGCGACGCCGAGATCTCGCCGGCGACGAGGGCCGTCTGAAGACCGTCGAACGCGCGCTCCAGCCCTTGGATATCCCCCGCATCCCGAAGGGCGATGACGCCGTCGAGGTCGACCGGAGATGCGGTGATCGCCGCGTCGGGCGGCAGGGCCGTCGGTGCCCCGGGCGCCGTTCCGGGCGCGGCCATGGCGGAAGGACTGCCGGCGGCCATGGCGACCGCAACGACCAGGCGTGCAAGAAATGACGGCATTGAAACATCCTAAACTGGGTTCACCCGATGGCGGAGCGGTAGCGTCCCAATGGGGCACCAGCAGGGCGTTGCCGGCCGCGGGCGCGGCGCTGACAGGCGGCAGGCGGCCGCGGCCTGCTTCGGCGGATGGCGCTTGGGGGCGGCACGGGCGTGGCTGTCAGACGGGGGTGAGGGGCTTGAAGCGGATCCAGCGCCCGGCGATCGGCGCCAGCACGTCGCGGGCCCGGCGTGTGACGATGGTGGTGGAGAGCCGCCAGGAGACGATGTCCGTGCCCGGGTGGTGGGCCGGGTCGATCAGGTCGGCGTGATAGATCAGCGTCCGTTCGCCGAGAAAGTCGCCCATCCGCCGGGGCACCGCGTCGTCGGCACGGGGCGGATCGAGGGCGAAGAGCGGCTCCAGCGCGTCGGCAAGCTCGGGGACATGCTTGCGGCGGAGGATGTAGTTCTCGGGCTCGCCGCCGGCGGGGTAGCACCTGGGCTCCTCGGCCTCGAGGTCCCAGTCCTGCCAGGCGAGCCTGACGCAGCGCGTGACGGTGACGGGCAGGAAGCGGCAGCCGGTGAGCCCTGCCTCCTCGATCGCGGCCCGCGCGGTCGCGGTGACGACGGGTTCGCCCCAGGGCAGCGTGATCGGGGGGATGAAGGGGCCCGTGCGTTCGAGCGTCACCACCGGGGCGCCCTCGCCTTGCAGCCGGGTGCCGTCGCCGCTCATGCCGTGGGCGAGGATCTGGCCATAGTCGCCCCAGGGCGCCTCGCGCTCCATGCGGAACCACGCGCTCACGGGGTGGTCGGCCGGTCGCGGAGGGTGCCCTCGACCGCCTCGTGGCGGCAACCGGAGAACGGGGCGCTCCGCGACCAGGCGGCGTCCGCGCTGTCGAGAATGGCCGGGACGCGGCAGGCGAACCCGCCCGCCGTGAATGCGAGCGCCGTGACCCGGGGGCGGTCGACCAGCACCGGCCGCTCGTGGCTGACCGTCTCGGTCCGCATCTCAGCCGTGGCCGAGCCAGTGGTTGACGAGGGCACAGAGCTTCTTCGGGGGCTCGCCGCTTTCGCCATACGCGCGGAAGGGCAGGACGGGCTCGGGCCAGCCGGGGCCGGGCTCGACGGCGAGGACGAGGCGGTAGGTGTCGGGATCGGCCACCTCGCGCTTCACCTCGATCTCGGCATAGCGGACCCGGGCGAGCGGGATGGTCGCGCGGTCGGTGCCGGTGATCAGGCCGCGGACGGTCCGCGAGACCTCGCCCCGCTGGCGGTCGAACTCGATCCGGGAGGAGCGGGCGATCCAGAGGCCGAAGAACCCGATCGGCACGGCGCCGAGCGCGAAGGCGCCGCCGCCGAGGCGGGTCGTCTGGTCATCGCCGTAGAGAAAGGCGCCGGTCCCGAGTGCGCCCCAGACCGCGGCAATGGCGATCATGGCAAGCACGGGCGCGATCGCCCGGTCGCGCACCACCAGCCTGTCGCCTGTCATCTCGAGCACCCTCATGGCTAACGAGGTGCACCTGCAATCGGGCGGCTTCGTGGCGGTTTACGCAGCGGCCGGGTCGGGGCGCCACCGACGCTCCTGCACGGGCAGGTGGACGATGGCCGAGAAGACGCCGAGTGCGATGGCCGCGTACCAGATCGCGTCGTAGTTGCCGAAGGCGTCATGCACGCGCCCGCCGATATAGACGCCGAGGAAGCTGCCGATCTGGTGGCTGAGGAAGACGATCCCGTAGAGCGTGCCGAGCGCGCGTGTGCCGAACATCGTCGCCACCAGCGCCGAGGTGAGCGGGACGGTCGAGAGCCAGATCAGCCCCATGGCGCCGGCGAAGACGATCACGGTGACCGGCGTCGGCGGGATCGAGATGAAGACCAGGATCACCACCGCCCGGGTCGCGTAGATCGCCGACAGGATATAGGGCTTGGGGAAGCGCTGGCCGAGTTCGCCCGCGATCAGCGTGCCCGCCACGTTCGCCGCGCCGATCACCGCCAGCGCGATGCCCCCCAGCGTCACCGACCCGCAGGTCTCGTAGACATAGGTCGGGAAGTGGACGGTCAGGAAGGCGATGTGAAAGCCGCAGACGAAGAAGCCCAGCGCCAGCAGCACGTAGGACGGGTGGGCGAGCGCGCGGGCGACCATGGTGGCGATCGGCTCGGCCGGCTCGGTGCTGGCGGGCGCGCCGGGGCGCAGGAACGGGATGCAGGCGGCCAGCGGCAGCAGGAACAGGCCCATCACGACCACCGCCGTCTGCCAGCCATGGGCCTCGGTCAGCCAGCCGGCGAGCGGGGGCAGCAGGATCTGGCCGAGCGCGCCGAGGGCGGCGGTGAGGCCGAGGGCGCGGGAGCGCTGCGCCTCGGGCACCGCGCGGCTGACGACGGAGAGGACGATGCCGAAGGCGGTGCCCGCGACGCCTGCGCCGATCAGGAGCCCGGCGCCCAGGTGCTGGCCCGCCGGCGTGGTCGCGACGACGGTGAGCGCCAGCCCCGCGGCATAGGCGACGGTGCCGATCCAGAGCGCGCGGCGGTCGCCCAGCCTGTCGGCCACGATGCCGAAGACCGGCTGCAGCACGCCCCACATCACGTTCTGGATCGCCAGCGAGAGCGAGAAGGTGGCGAGCGGCCAGCCGAGATCGCTCGACAGCGGCTCGAGCACGATACCGAAGATCGAGCGGATGCCGAAGCTGATCGCCAGGATCGTGGCGCCGGCGGCGATGATCACCGTCGTCGAGGCGGGCGTGGCGGTCTGGCGCATCGGCGGTGTCCTCCCGGGTTCGAGGGTGGGGCCGCCCGGCGGTCGGGGTCAAACGCGCTTTCGTGATGGGCCGGGCGCGGCCCCGTGATGCTGCCGGGGGACGGCGCGGGCCATGGCCGAACGGCGGCTGCCCGCAGGTCGGCCGTACTCTGGGGCCTTGTTGGGGCTGCTCGCCGCCGCGCCACAGGTTGGTACAGCCGTCGGCTGGCCCGTCCCTCTCCCTCCCGGCGTCAGTTTAGGCAGCTCGAGATGAACGGGGCGTTGCGCCCCGTGCCGGTG
>JBCBPG010000424.1:0-4577 GCA_039820865.1 Pseudomonadota bacterium | reverse complement strand
CGTCGATCGCGGCGGTGTAGTGGCCCATCTCGGCCAGCTTGCGCTGCAGCGCGCGGACATGACTTCGGTTCAACGGACAACACTCCCGGTTCGTCGTCGCCATAACGGAGCGTCAAGGGTTCTGCCCCAGCGCGCCCGTGTCAATCGTTCCGGCAGGAAGGCCACGCCATGACCCATCGCGCGATCGACGCCCGGTTTGCCCAGCTGATCGACCCCTATGCCCCGGTGCACCGGCTCGCCACCGGCTTCGTGTTCACCGAGGGCCCGGTCTGGCATCCGCACGAGCGTCACCTCCTGTTCTCCGACATGCCGGGCGACGTGCGCCGCCGCTGGACCCCCGACGGGCGGGTCGAGGAAGTGCTGCGGCCCTCCCGGATGGGCAACGGCATGACCTATGACGCGGACCTGAACCTGCTGGTCTGCGAGCATGCCAGCTCGGCCGTCGCCCGCTTTCGCCCCGACGGCAAGCGCGAGGTGCTCTGCACCCATTTCGAGGGGCGCGAGCTCAACTCGCCCAACGATCTCTGCGTCCGTTCGGACGGCAGCGTCTACTTCACCGACCCGACCTTCGGGCGGATGGAGCATTACGGCGTGCCGCGCCCGCTGCAGCAGGGCTTCCAGGGCGTCTACCGCCTCGCCCCCGGCCACCGCCCCGGCGACGAGCCGCAGCTCGTCTCCGACCGCTACATGTTCGCCCAGCCGAACGGGCTCTGCTTCAGCCCCTGCGAGCGCTGGATGTGGGTGAACGACACCGTCCAGGCCAATATCCGCATGTTCGACGTGGCCGGGGACGGGCGGCTGACCAACGGGCGGATCTTCGCCTCGGGCATCCAGGAGACGCTGCGCCCCGGCGTGCCCGACGGCATGAAGGCCGATGTCGACGGCAATCTCTACGTGACCGCCCCGGGCGGCGTCTGGGTCTATGGCTTCGACGGGATCAGGCTGGGCGAGATCACCTGCCCCGAACAGGTGGCCAACATCCACTGGGGCGATGACGACTGGCAGACGCTCTTCCTGTGCGCCGGCCCCTCGCTCTACAGCGTGCGGATGAAGAAGCGCGGCCGGATCGAGCCCTTCATGCATGCCCGCCCGCCCGCGGCGCCCGCGGCGGTGCGGACGGCCCAGCCCGGCGCCGCCGCGGGCGGCTCGGCGGGCACCGCCGGCGGCGGGCTCTGGCTCGACCCGGCGCGCACGGCGCTGATCCTGCAGGACCTGCAGAACGACGTGATCATCGACGGCGGCGCCTTCGCCGCCAGCGGCTCGCCCGACCATGCCCGCGCGCAGAACGTCGTCGCCAACGCCGCGCGCCTGGCCGATGCCTGCCGCCGCGCCGGCGTCACCGTGATCCATGTCTGGATGGTCTGCGAGCCCGGCCACCCCAAGCTCGCCCAGCACGCGCCGCTCTTCCAGGGCCTCAAGGGCGAGAACGCGCTGGTCCGCGGCACCTGGGGCGTGCAGCCGGCCGCCGGGCTCGAGGCGCGGCCGGGCGACCTGGTGGTCGAGAAGATGTCGATGAGCGCCTGGGAGACGAGCCGGCTGGAGAGCTATCTGCGCCACGGCGGCATCCACACCATCCTGAACGCCGGCGCCTGGACCAACATGTCGGTCGAGCACACCGCCCGCACCGGGGCCGACAAGGGCTTTCGCATCATCGTGCCCCAGAACGCGTGCTCGACCATGAATGCCGACTGGCACCGGGCCTCGATCGACTATGCCATGGCCAACGTGGCCGAGATCGTGACGACCGACCGGGTGCTGGCGGCGCTGGCACCCTAGAGCGTGTTCCAACCTGACGTGCGCCTGGGCGCCCTGCCCACCCACGTCAGGTTAGGCCGACGCGGATGAACATCCCGTTGCGTCCGCACGTCGATCAGCGTTCGCTGAAAGCTAACGGGTTTGCGGCAACGATGACGTGGGAGGGGGCGAGAACGGGCGTTTCCGTTCGGTGGCAAACCGCTCTAGCCGGCGGCGCGGTCCCCCGGCCGGGCGCGCCGGGCGCGGAGCGCGGCGAGCGAGACCAGGGCGCCTGCCAGCAGGGGCAGTGCCGGGGGCACCGGGATCACCGGCGCGGCGCTCTCTTCGAGACCGAAGCCCTCGACCGTGTAGAACCGCCCGCTCTCGCCGAAGATCTCGGCCGGGATCGGGTTGCCCTCGGCATCGAGCGCCACGAAACCCTCGAAGTCGAGCGAGCTGAAGGCATCGACCAGCACCGGCCCGCCGCCGTTGTCGCCGGCGTTCCGGCCCGTCATCACGATGCCGAGGCCGAGCGTCGTGACCTGGTAGGATACGGTGGGACTGGGGAACACGCGTGCGCAGGGGCTGCCCACGGATCCCTGGCAAAGCGCGCGGACGTTGGCGCCGGTCGTGACGCCGCGGGTGCCGGTGACGGGCTGGGTGCGGATGAACGGGGTGCGGGGCCCGAACGTCACCGCGGGGCTGGTGCTGCTGCCGAGCGGCCCCGCATCGGCCTCGAAGTAGAAGCCCCGCCCGTTATCCGCATCGTCCACCGCCTGCTGCAGGTCGGCCGGGTCGCGGAAGAAGGCCGCGCCCAGCACGCCGTCACCGCCGGTCCCGTCGCCCACGGGCGTCGGCGAGCCGTCGGGTTCGGTGCTCTCGATCCGGCCGGTCAGGCTGCCGACGAAGGCGAGGCTCTCGGCGGTCTGGTTGAGCGCGGTCACCACCGTCAGCGTGTCGAAGAAGGACGCATCGACGCGGCTGATCTGGAAGCGCTGGGCCTCGAGGAAGATGCCGAGCCCGTTCGCATCCGCGCGCGCCTGGGCGAAGACCGGGTCGCCCTGCTGGTTGAAGTCGCGCTGGATCGACACCGGCTGGGAGATGCGGGTCGTCACGTTTCCCGTGGCCCGTTCGCGGAAGCCGGCGGCGGCGACCGTGACGGCGGCGGCCTCGGTCGTGGCGAGGGCGAGCACCGCGGCGGTGGCGAGGAGGCGGGGCAGGGACATGGCGGGTCTCCGTTGTCATCGGGAAGGGGAGGGCGGTCGGATCCCTGCCGGTCGCGCATCCGGCGCCGGCTGCCAGTATCGGCGCGGCGTCCGGCGTATCGAGGGCGGGGGCAGGGTCCGGGTTCTGTCCTTCTTCTAGCGAATAGTGTCGAAGACGCTGCGAATAAGGGTGGTTTCGCACGCTCCGCGGTGGTTTGACGCTGGATTTTCTTTGTCTGGTTGAATATTTCTGCGAGTCGCGCCTCGCGCGATATGTTGGAATGCGTCAAACCGGGAGGGTTTGGGATGTCCTGCGGCGGCTACGACTACCGGCCATGGGGGGAGGCGGACCTCTCGGCGGCGGCGTTCGAGGCGGCCGAGGTGCGGGTCGCCATCCTGGGCCTGCCCTCGGCAAGCCTCTCCACCATCACCACGATCTTCGAGGACCTGCAGGCGGTGAACCTGCTGCTTGTCGAACCGGACGCGCCCCAGCGCTTCGCGCCCCGCGTGGTCGGGCGCGAGGACGGGCCGACGCACACGGTGGCAGGCCTCGCGATGCCGCGCCATGCGGGGCTGGACGACGTGGTCTACGACGCGGTCGTGGTGCCGGCGCTGTTCGACGACGGCCGGCTGTCGGACCCCGGTGCCGGCGGCTTCCTGACCGCGGCCGAGGCCGACTGGCTCCGCCGCCAGCACGACGGCGGGGCGGTGTTCTCGACCATGTGCACCGGTGCCTTCGCGCTGGCTGAGACGGGGATCCTGGACGGCTGGTCCTGTGCGGTGCACTGGCTTTTCGAGGAGAGCTTCCGCGCCCGGTATCCGGAGGTCGAGGTGCTGTCGCGCCGGCCGCTGGTGGTCTCGGGCGCGCAGCGCGAGTTCATCACCGGGGGCGGCGCCGTCTATTCGACCGATGTCAGCCTCTTCAACATCACGCGCTTCTTCGGCTCGGCGCTCGCGATGAACTTCGCGCTGCTCTACGGCAAGTCCTGGAGCGACGCGCTGGTCGAGACGCCGGTGCACGACCTCGACATGGGCGACCAGGACGACCGGATCGTGGCGCTGGCCAAGGGCTTCTTCCACGACCACCTGGGCGAGCCCGCGCTGGTGGCGGCGGCGGCGGATCTCTCGAACCTCGGCGTGCGCACCTTCTCGCGCCGGTTCCAGCGGGCGACGGGCGTGTCGCCGCGCGAGTTCATCGCGGCCAAGCGGGTCGAGCGGGCGCGCGAGCTGCTGTCACGCAGCCGCATCCCCGTGGACGAGGTCGCCGCGCGCCTCGGCTATGCCGACCGTTCCTCCTTCTCCAAGGCGTTCCAGGAGAAGACCGGCCTGTCGCCCGCGGCCTATCGCAGGCGCACGCAGGCGGCCGCGGCCCTCGCCGCCCACCGCCGCGCCGAGGCCTGAGCCGGGGCACGACGGTCGCAAGCCTCGCGTCGCGGATGCCGCGGGCAGGGCGCGCCGTCGGTCGATCCGCCGGGAGTGGGCGGGGCAGGGCGACGGCCGCGCTCAAGGGCACGGTTGCCACCCGGCCGCCGGGCTGCCTATGCAGGAGGGGTCTGCGGTCCCTGCTCCGGGCGCGGGGCGGGCCCGGGACGCGTGTCGTGTCGGGGTCGCGCCCGTTGCCGCGGGCCGGCCCTCGTG
>JBCBPG010000423.1:0-4585 GCA_039820865.1 Pseudomonadota bacterium | reverse complement strand
TCGAGGTCGTCGGCACCGCGTCGACCGAGGCGATCACCTACCCGCACGATCACCCGATGTTCGCCGGCGGCAGCCTCGGCACCTGCAACCCGGGCGCCTGATCCCCGTGATGCGACCCCCGGAGGCGCCCCGATCGGGGCGCCTCCGACCCGTTTCCGCCACGCGCAAGGAGGGGTAGGGCCATGGACGCCATCCTGCTGCAGTTTCTGAACGGTCTCGACAAGGGCGGTGCCTACGCGCTGATCGCCCTCGGGCTGACGCTCATTTTCGGCACCCTCGGCGTGGTCAACTTCGCCCATGGCGCGCTGTTCATGCTGGGCGCCTTCTGCGCTGTCACCACGCGCTACCTGCTGACCAAGGAGCAGGTGACGCTGGACGAGACGCAGCTCACCGCCTGGGGCACGCCGCTCGAGGTCCGCACGCCCTACATGGAGCTCTGGTTCGGCGATGCCGGCGCCTGGATGGTCGAGTACTCGGTCTTCTTCTCGCTGATCCTGGTCGTGCCCGTGATGCTGACGATCGGCGTGGCGATGGAGCGCGGGCTGATCCGCCACTTCTACAAGCGTCCCCATGCCGACCAGATCCTGGTGACCTTCGGCCTGGCGATCGTGCTGCAGGAGATCGTGAAGTCGTATTTCGGCGCCAACCCGATCGCGCAGCCGACGCCCGAGGCCTTTACCGGTGCTGCCGATATCGGCGCGCTGATCGGCTTCGACCCCGGCGTGATCGTCTATCCCTGGTGGCGCATCGCCTATCTCAGCTTCTCGCTCCTCGTCCTCGGCGCGGTCTTCGCCTTCCTGCAGTTCACCACCTTCGGGATGGTGGTGCGCGCGGGCATGGCCGATCGCGAGACGGTGGGCCTGCTCGGCATCGACATCGACCGCCGCTTCGCCATCATGTTCGGCCTGGCCGCGGTCGTCGCGGGGCTGGCGGGCGTGATGTACACGCCGATCCTGCCGCCCGACTACCACATGGGCATGAACTTCCTGGTCCTCAGCTTCGTGGTCGTCGTCGTGGGCGGCATGGGCAGCCTGGGCGGCGCGGTCGCGGCGGGCTTCCTGCTCGGCATCCTGCAGAGCTTCGCCTCGATGAACGAGATCAAGCAGATCGTGCCCGGCATCGACCAGATCATCATCTACCTCGTCGCCGTCGTCATCCTTCTGGTGCGTCCGCGTGGCCTGATGGGCCGCAAGGGCGTGATGGAGACCTGAGCCATGTCAACAGCCACCGTCTCGCCCGCCAAGGACCGCCTGCTGCTGATCGGCTTCGCCGCCGTGGTCCTGCTCGGCCCGATCCTGCTCGCGCCCTTTGGCGCGGGCTACCCGGACCTGCTGCAACGCTTCGCGATCTTCGGGCTCTTCGCCATCGGCTTCAACATCCTGTTCGGGCTGACCGGCTATCTCAGCTTCGGCCATGCCGCGTTCCTGGGCGTCGGCTCCTACTCGGCCGTCTGGATGTTCAAGCTGCTCACGATGAACGTGATCCCGGCGCTGATCCTGGCCGTGATCATCTCGGGCCTCTTCGCGCTGGTGATCGGGTTCATCTCGCTGCGCCGGTCGGGCATCTACTTCTCGATCCTGACGCTCGCCTTCGCGCAGATGAGCTACAATCTCGCCTACTCGGTGCTGACGCCGATCACGAACGGCGAGACCGGCCTCACGCTCAACCTCGACGATCCGCGCGTGCTGGACGCGGCGAACGAGAGCGGCAGCCTGCCCTTCCCCTCGCTCTTCGGCCTGCCGATGAACGAGACCTGGGAATGGGCGGTCGCGGGCTATGAGTTCCAGTTCAACACGGGCTTCTACTTCTGCGCGGTGGTGCTGATCCTCGGCTTCTGGCTCTCGATGCGGATCTTCCGCTCGCCCTTCGGCATGATGCTGCGGGCGGTGAAGACCAACCAGAACCGCCTGAACTACACCGGCCTGAACTCGCGGCCCTACACGCTCGCGGCCTTCGTGATCTCGGGCATGTATGCCGGCCTCGCCGGCGGGCTGCTGGCGGTCACCGACCCGCTGGCGGGTGCCGAGCGCATGCAGTGGACGGCCTCGGGCGAGGTGGTGCTGATGACGATCCTCGGCGGCATGGGTACGCTGCTCGGCCCCGTCCTCGGCGCCGGCATCATCAAGTACATGGAGCAGATCGTCTCCTCGCTGAACAAGGGCATCCTGACCGAGTTCTTCAGCTTCCTGCCCGAGAGCGTGACCGAGGCGGTCGTCTCCTTCTCGGCGCTCTTCGTGGGCGAGGGCTGGCACCTGCTGCTCGGTCTCGTCTTCATGCTGATCGTCACCTTCCTGCCCGGCGGGCTGATGGAGGGTCTGTCCAGGCTGACGCGCTTGGCCGGGCGCAAGCGCGAGCGCCCGGGCCAGGCCGGCACCGCCGGTGCCGCCCAGCAGCCTGTCCAGCAGCCGGCCGAGTGAGGGAGGGGACGATGGCAATCCTCGAAGTCCGTAACGTCAACAAGAGCTTCGGCGGCCTCAAGGCGCTGAACGAGGTCAACCTCTCGGTCCAGCAGTCGACGGTGCACGCGATCATCGGCCCGAACGGGGCCGGCAAGTCGACGCTCCTCAACTGCTTCGTCGGGCGTCTCGCGCCCGACACCGGCACCGTCAACTTCGACGGCACCTCGCTGATCGGGCTCAAGCCGCACGAGATCAACCAGGCCGGCGTCGCCCGCGTGTTCCAGACGCCGGAGATCTTCGCGGAGCTGACGCTGCTCGAGAACGTCATGATCCCGGCCTTCGCCAAGCGCGACGGCGCCTTCGCGATGAACGCCTGGGGCGGGGTGCTGCGCGAGACCTCGATCATGGGCGAGGCGATGGGGATCCTCGAGGACCTCAACCTGGCCGACAAGCGCGACTTCCAGGCGGGCTACCTCTCGCGCGGCGACAAGCGGCGGCTCGAGCTGGCGATGGGCCTGGTGCAGAAGCCCAAGCTCCTGCTGCTGGACGAGCCGACTGCCGGCATGAGCCGCGCCGACACCAACAACACGATCGACCTCCTCAAGCAGATCGCCCAGACGGGCATCACGCTGGTGGTGATCGAGCACGACATGCACGTCGTCTTCTCGCTGGCCGAGCATGTCAGCGTCATGGCCCAGGGCACGGTGATCGTCGAGGACGCGCCGGAGAACATCAAGGGCAACCTCAAGGTCCAGGAAGCCTATCTCGGAGGGGCGCATCTATGACCGACCACCAGCTCATGGACGCCTCCGACTGGGCCGAGGCCAAGGCCCCCGGCGTCGAGGCCGTGCGTGCCACGGGCGGCCAGCGGGCCTTCTTCTCGGTCTGGGACCTGCACGCCTATTACGGCGAGAGCTACATCGTGCAGGGCGTCAGCTTCGACGTCCGCGAGGGCGAGATCGTCGCGCTGCTCGGCCGCAACGGTGCGGGCAAGACCTCGACGCTGCGCACGCTGGCGCGGCTGGCCGATCCGCACATCACCCATGGCGAGATCTGGCTGGACCACAAGCCGCTGCACGAGATGAAGGCGCACGAGGCCGCGCGCAACGGCATCGGTCTCGTGCCCGAGGACCGTCGCATCATCCCCGGCCTCACGGTCGAGGAGAACCTGAAGCTCGCCCAGATCGTCGAGCCGCATGGCTGGTCGATCGAGCGTCTCTACGAGCTGTTCCCCCGCCTCGGCGAGCGTCGCCGCCAGGAGGGCACGACCATGTCGGGCGGCGAGCAGCAGATGCTGGCGGTGGCGCGGGCACTGGCGCGGGACGTGAAGCTGCTGCTGCTGGACGAGCCCTACGAGGGGCTGGCGCCGGTCATCGTGCAGGAGATCGAGCGGACGCTGGAGCAGATCAAGTCGCTCGGCATGACGACGATCCTGGTCGAGCAGAACGCCATCGCGGCGCTGCACCTGGCCGACCGGGCGCTCATCCTCGACATGGGCGAGGTCGTCTTCGACGGCACCGCGCAGGAGGTCCTGGACAACGCCGAACTCCGCCAGGAGTACCTGGCCATCTGACCCGCCCCGCGGGCCCTGTCCTCGGCGCCGGCCCCATATGGGCCGGGCCAGGAGCCGCCTGCCGCCGCAGCCACGCTTCCCAGCCACGCTTCGCAGGCGCGCCTCCCAGCGCCCGCGCCCTCCCACGACATCATGGGCGGGCAGGGGTGACTTTTTCCCGAACGCTGCAGGGGCGCGAAACGCAACGGTCCCGCGGGCGTTAGGAGATGCTTCGGCGAGTCGGCCCCATCCTGACGCGGGAGGGGGCGCGCCCATGGTTGGGCAGAGTGGCGCGCCCAGGGTTGGGCACAGGGATGGGTCGAGAGGTTCCGGGCACCTCCAGGGGACGGGGGCGCCCGGGTCCCGCCTCGCCCGGCATACTGCCGGAAGCCGGCGTTCGTTGGGACCGGCCACCCTGGCGCCCCCGGGAGGGACAGCCTGTCCGATTATGAAAAATCCTTTGTTTTCTATGGTTAACCCGTGATCACCGTCTTTGCGCCCCGCGCCGGCCCCGGTATCTCATCCCCATAGCGGTCACGCATCGCTGGTCGGAGAAGCCGACGCCCCTTGCAATACTCATGGAGAGTGACATGGCGACGGCACTCGGCCGGCGTGTGGGCGTTGCCCTCGCGCT
>JBCBPG010000422.1:0-4610 GCA_039820865.1 Pseudomonadota bacterium | reverse complement strand
GACGCTCTCACGCCGAAGGGCAGACCGAAACGCGCGACATCGCGCTGAGGCACACCGGGTTGGCAGTAGCGCCCGGTGTTCGGGTGCCGGGTGCCCGCTGGTGCTGCCTGACCGTTGGCGGCCTTGACATGCAGCGCGCCCGGGTAGCCCGTTGCGACTGACCGGTCATCGCCTTCGACGACCTCGCCGTCGAAGGCCAGGGGGCCGCGACAGTAATCCCGAACGCATTGTGTGCCGTCTGCGCCGCTTCTACCAGGCTGAGGCCGAACGGAACCATGGTCAGAACAACGGCAGTCTTCGGAACGTATCCGCCGCCTGGAAGGCCATTCATACTGATCACCCGTCAGTCAATCCCCGGAAATCTGGCTGACCAAGGCGTCCGAGTATTGACGGCCTTCTTCAGCCGGCACATCAGCATTGACGCGAGAGGGCGCGGATATGGCGAACGCTGGGCGGTGGCGATGCGCAACGGAGGCGACCGGTGTTAGCCGGCGGTTCAGCGACTCGGCGACAGAATGACGTGGGAGGGAGCGATCGCGGGCTTCGAGCGCAAGGACATCCGTCAGTCGGCATCCCGGGGGGTGGCTGTGGGATCACCGGGTCGTGACCCGCTGCGGGACGAAGGGTTCGCGGCACCGGCGGGGGCGAGACAGCGCGATCGTCTCCCGGTAGACTGCGGTCCACGCCAAACGGAGAAGACCATGCGTCGCCCGCGCCCGTCAGTGCGCCGCCCCGCGCGTGCCTGCGCCGCCACCGTCCTGCCCGGCAACGGCAGCACCCCGCCGCCTGCCGTCACCGTCACGCCCGGCGGCAGCGACCCGTCGGCTGGCGCTGCCGTCACGCCCGGCGGCGGTGCACGGTCGGCTGGCGCCGCCGTCCTGACCGGCGGCGCATGGTCGGCTGCCGGCGTCGGCCCGGCTCGGCGCTTTGACGGCGCCCCGGTCGGCGCGCTGCTGCTGGCTCCCCTGCTCACCCTCTGCCTGGCCCTCGCCATGGCGATCGGCGCGGCGCCGGCGCAAGCGCAGGGGGGGGCGCAGGGGGGAGCGGGGCCGATCGGCATGCCGCCGCCGACGGTGATCGTGGTCGATGCCTCGAACTCGCAGTCGGCCCTGCTCGGCACCGAGAGCCGCCTTGTCACGGCGCGCGGCGTGCTGGTCCAGCTGGTCCGCGACCTGCCCCCCACGGCGGAGATCGGCCTGGTGGCCTTCGGCCATACCAAGGCGGCCGACTGCCGGGACGTCGAGACGCTGATCCCGGTGGCGCCGCTCGTCGTCGGGGAGATGATCGGCCAGCTCGACCGCATGGAGCCGCGCGGGCGCGCCCCGCTCTCGGCGGCGATCCGGGCTGCGGCCGAGACGCTGCCGCGCGACAGGACGCGCGGCAACATCGTGGTGGTGACCGACGGGCCCGACACCTGTGCGCCCGATCCCTGCGCGCTCACCGACACGCTCGCGACCCTGCCGGTCGATGTCACGGTGCAGATCGTGGGCCTCGCGCCCGAGGCGGGCGGGCCCGAGCTCGCCTGCTTCGCCGAGGCGACGGGCGGGCGCATCGAGGTGGTCGACACGGCCTCGAGCCTTGCCAGCGCGCTCCGCGCCGCCGTCGTCGCCCCGCCCACCGTGGTGATCCGGCCGGTCACCGCCGGCGGGGCCGCGATCCCGGCCGACCGGCGCTTTGCCTGGAGCGTGATCGAGGACGCCTCGGGCCGGCGCGTCGTCGACGGCCGCGACACCGCGGTCCTGCGCACCTCGCTGCCGCCCGGCCGCTACCAGGTGCAGGCGGCGGGACAGGTCGGCAGCGGGCGGATCGCGATCGAGGTCGGCGAGAACGACGTCCGCGCGCGCCTGACGCTGAGCGACGATGTCCGCGTCGTGCCGCCGCCGACGGCCGAGATCGGGGCCGAGATCGACGTCGCCTGGCGTGGCCCCGACGGGCCCGGCGACTACCTCGCGATCGCCGAGCCAGGCGCGCCGGTGACGGGCTTTCTCACCTATGCGCGCGTCTCCGCCGGCAACCCGGTCACGATCGCGGTCCCCGGCGCGCCGGGCCGCTTCGAGGTCCGCTATGTCGATGCCGCCGGCAACCGGATCCTGGCCTCGGCGCCGATCGAGGTCATCGCCCCCGATGCCAGCCTGGTCGCGCCCACGATCGTCGAGGCGCTGAGCGACTTCACCGTCGCCTGGACCGGGCCCGGCGCGCCGGGCGACCGGCTGTCGGTCGCGCCGCAGGGCTCGGACCCTGGCGCAGGCGAGATGACGCCGCTCGGCGACAGCGCCGAGACACGCCTGCGCGCGCCCCGCCGGGCCGGGATCTACGACATCCGCTATCTCTCCGCCTCGGGCGCGATCCTGGCGGACAGGCCGGTGCGCGTGATGCTCTCGGCCCGGCTCGAGGCGCCGCCGAGCGCCGTGGCGGGCGATGTGGTCCGGGTCGAGTGGGAGGGGCCGGACGACCTCACCGACTTCGTGACCATCGTGGCCGAGGATGCGCCCGACGCGACGCGTGGCGGGTTCGAGTTCACGCGCCTCGGCTCGCCGCTGGAGATCGTGACGGGCTCGGCGCCGGGGCGGGCCGAGGTGCGCTATGTCTCGGGCGAGACCAATGCCGTGCTGGCGCGCCTGCCGATCATGCTGACCAAGCCCGAGGTGACCCTCGACGCGCCCGAGAGCGCGATCGCGGGCTCGGTGATCCGCGTCCGCTGGGAGGGGCCCGACAAGCGCAACGACGCGATCACCGTGGTGCCGGCCGATGCGCCGGACGATGCGCGCGGCACCGTCGTCTACACCGCGCGCGGCACGCCCTCGCAGGTCGCGACCCCGCCCGAGCCGGGGCGCGCCGAGATCCGCTATCTCGCCGGCGGCGACGTGGTCCTGGCGCGCCGGCCGATCCTGCTCACCCGGCCGGAGACGGTGCTGGACGCGGCCCCGGTGGTGACCGCCGGCGCCAAGGTGACGATCAACTGGTCGGGGCCCGACAACCGCAACGATTTCATCACCATCGTGCCGGCGGGCACGCCCGACAACATGCGGCTGAACTACACCTTCACGCGCCGCGGCTCGCCGCTGGACGTCATCGCGCCGCCGAGCGCCGGGCAGGCCGAGATCCGCTATGTCGAGGGCCAGACCTCGGAGGTGCTGGCGCGCCTGCCGGTGGTGCTGCGCGAGGCGGAGGTGTCGCTCTCGGCCCCGGTCGAGGTGGTCGCGGGCTCGACGGTCGAGGTGCGCTGGACCGGGCCCAACAACCCGAACGACTACCTGACGGTGGTGCCGGCGGATGCGCCCGAGGACGCGCGGGGCAACTTCAACTTCACCTGGCGGGGCAACCCGCTGGCGCTGCTGACGCCCGAGCAGACGGGCCCGGCCGAGATCCGCTACCGCTCGGGCCAGACCGGCGAGGTGCTGGCGCGCCGGCCGATCGAGCTCACCCGCGTTGTCGTCTCGCTGAGCGCGCCCGAGACGGCGGTAGCGGGCGACCATGTCATGGTCACCTGGGTCGGGCCGGGCGGCGCGAACGACTATGTCTCGATCGTCGAGGACGGTGCCGCGGACGATGTCCAGATCGACTTCAACTTCACCCGGCGCGGCAACCCGCTGCGCGTCGCCACGCCGCCGCTGACCGGGCCGGCCGAGATCCGCTATCACGACGGCGACTCGCGGCGGGTGCTGGCGCGCCTGCCGCTGGTGCTGACCGAGCCCGAGGTGACGGTCGGGGCGGTCGATACCGTGGTCGCCGGCGCGCCGGTCAGCGTGCGCTGGGCGGGCCCGGACGACACCAACGACTTCGTGACGATCGTCCCCGTCGGCACGCCGGACAACAAGCGCGGCGCCTTCGTCTACACCCGCAACGGCAACCCGTTGGAGGTGCTGGCACCGGCCAAGCCGGGCGCGGCCGAGATCCGCTACCGCTCGGGCGTCACGGGCGAGGTGCTCGCCCGCCGGCCACTGGCACTGACGAGGCCCGAGGTGACGCTGGAGGCCCAGCCGATCGCGCCGGCGGGCGCCTCGATCCCGGTGACATGGGAGGGGCCGAACAACCCCAACGACTTCATCACCATCGTCCCCGCCGGCGCGCCGGACGACCGCCGGGCCGAGTACAACTATACCCGCCGCGGCAACCCGCTGCCGGTGCGCACGCCGCCCCGGAGCGGCCGCGCCGAGGTCCGCTACGTCTCCGGCCAGACCGGCCGCACCATGGCCCGCCTGCCGATCGAGCTCCGCTGACGGGGGTAGGGCCCTGCCCACCCACGTCAGTATTGCCATCGAAGTGCGAACATAGTGCGAACAACTTACAGGCATCCGCGGGCGGTCACCGTTGCTCCGGCCGTCGGTTCGGGTCCGTGCGAGGGGATCGCGGGGCATTGAGACGGGGTCACGGCGTGGCGGGCGCACTGAGTCGGCGTGGCGTCGGATGGTGGCAGTGGCGCCGGCGCGGTTGGCGGTCGGCGGGACGGGCGCGCGGGGTCGCGGGCGCACGGGGTATTCGCGGGACCGTCGTGGCGGGAGGGCGCGCTTTCGCCGGGACCTATTGCAGGACGTGGGCGAGTTCGTGCGCGAGGAGGTCGAGGCCGGTATCCGGTTTCGTGAACGCGGTCTCGGCGGGCGCGCGCGTGG
>JBCBPG010000421.1:0-4629 GCA_039820865.1 Pseudomonadota bacterium | reverse complement strand
CGGCCTGCCGTCCGGCGTCGGGGCCGTACCGCTGGTGTTCGACACGCCTGCCCAGACCCGCTTCGACGCGCCGGCGACCGGCAGCGCCACGATCTCGGACACCGCCGTCACGACCTATGCGAGCGATTTCATACGCTTTCGCGATGTCGGCGATCTCGACGGCACGCAGGTCTTCGCGCGCGTGACGATCGAGACGCTGAAGCCCGACAGCCGCTTCGACGATGCCGCCGTGACCCCGGATCTCGGCTTCCTGCCGAACTTCGAGGCCGGCGGGGGCGAGCCGAACGGCGATCTCGGGCTGCTGTACGAGGGCGTGGGCACCGACGGGGCGGTCGAGAACGGCATCGTCGCGCGGATCGAGTTCGTGCAGCGCATCTCGCCGGGGCCGCGCGACGTGAACTTTGCGCCGGTCACGCTGCCCGAGATCGAGATCGCGGTCTACGATGTCGATGGCGAGAGCCAGGGGCCGGGCGGCAGCCTCTCGCAGACCGAGTTCTTCCGCGCCTATCGCGCCGACGGGCTGGCCGGCTACCGGGTCGAGACCGGGGGTGCGGGCGTCACGGCCACGCGGCTGAGCGATGCGGTGCTGTTCGAGGGCCAGGGCGTCGATGGCGAGGAGGCCGACATCAGCGGCGCCGCGATCCTGCGCTATGTCGAGACCAGCGCGATCACCCTCGACTTAGGCAGCGTCCAGTTCGCGGGCCCGACGATCAACGGTGTCTTCACCGGGATCGACGGCGATCTCAGCCTGTTCCCCGACGGCTTCGGCTTCACCGACGAGAGGCCGGCCGCGGTGCCGCTGCCAGCGGGCGGCTGGCTGCTGGCCGCCGCGCTGGTGCTGATGGCGGCCCGCAGCCGCGCTGGCGCTGATGGCGGCCCGCAGCCGCCCCTGACGGCTCAGCGGTTCGAGCGCGCCCGGTCGCGGCGGGTCGACATCGGCTGGAAGGCGATGCCCACATGGTGCTCGCAATAGGGTTTGCCGGCGACCGCGGGCAGGCCGCAGAAGTGGAAGTCGTCGTCGTTCGGGTCGCCGATCGGCCATTTGCAGGTCCGCTCGGTCAGCTCCAGCAGCGTGAGCTTGCGGGCCATCTTCTCGATCTCGGCCAGCGTGGCGCGCGCGTTCTCCTCCTCCGGCGTCGGCAGGCCCGGGGGGCGCGGCTGGCTGGCGTCGCGGAACACCGGCTCGCGCCGCTGGGGCAGCGAGACGGGCTCGGGCGCGCTTTCGGGGGCGGCGACCTCGACGGGCGCGACGGCGGGCTGCGCCTCGCTGCGCGCCATCGTGTCGGCCGGGGCGGCCTCCTCCTCCGGCGCGGCGGCGGCGGCCGGGGCCGTGCGGTTCGAGAGTCCGAGCCGGTGCACCTTGCCGATCACCGCGTTCCGCGTGACGCCGCCCAGTTCCTTGGCGATCTTGCTCGCGCTCATGCCCTCGTTCCAGAGTTCCTTGAGACGCTCGACGCGCTCCTCCGTCCAGCCCATCGCCTGCTCCCGATACCGTGCTCCAGCGGGCTTATGTAAAGCGCCGCGGCCGGGATCAACAGGGGGCGGGGCCTCTGCGGACCCGGTTCTGGTGCCTGCTGTGCCCCCTGCGGGCCATCCTGGCCGGCGCGATGGCCGTGACGGCCGCGCCCGGCGCCCTAGGTCGTCCCGCCCGACGCGCGGATCCGAGACGGGGCGCCGCCGGAAGGACCCGCCCAGAGGTGCCGCCCAGAGGTGCCGCCCAATGGTGCCCCCAACGGCGCCGCCCAGGGGTGCAACCACGAGGCGCCGCCGAGAGGAGCCCGCCGATGCCGCAGACGCCGCCCACCGATGCCGCCCCGCGCACGGCCATGGGCGTGCGCCGCTTCGGCCGGATCAACTGGCTCGGCGTGCAGACGCTCTATCTGCGCGAGGTGCAGCGCTTTCTCGCGGTCGGCTCGCAGACGGTGCTGGCGCCGGTGGCGACCTCGGCGCTCTTCATGCTGGTCTTCACGCTGGCCTTCGCGGACAGGCGCGACAGCCCGGGCGACCTGCCCTTCGAGCAGTTCCTGGCGCCCGGCATCCTGATGATGACGGTGATCCAGAACGCCTTTGCCAACACCTCGTCCTCGGTGACGATCGCCAAGGTGCAGGGCAACATCGTCGACACGCTGATGCCGCCGCTCTCGGCGGGCGAGCTGCTGGTCGGCTATGTGCTGGGGGGCATGACGCGCGGGCTCCTCTGCGCGCTGGTGATCGGGGTGGCGGTGTTCCCGGTGGTCGGGCTCGCCATCGCGCATCCCGGCGCGGCGCTGGGCTTTGCGCTTCTCGGCTCGATGCTGCTGGCGGCGCTGGGGCTGCTGGCGGGGATCTGGGCGCAGCGGTTCGACGCGCTGGCGGCCGTGACGAACTTCCTGATCACGCCGCTCTCGTTCCTGTCGGGCACGTTCTACTCGATCAGCGTGCTGCCGGAGCCGTTCCTGACGATCTCGCTGGCCAACCCGTTCTTCTACATGATCGACGGCTTTCGCTGGGCGGTGCTGGGGACGGGGGATGCGAACCCCTGGGTGGGGGCTGCGGTGCTGGTGGCGGCGAACGGGGGCGCGCTGTGGCTGGCGCATGACTGGCTGCGGCGGGGCTATCGGCTGAAGAGCTGAGCATGGCGTCCCCGCCGCTCCCCCGGGCCCGGCAGAGGCCCCGCCCACCCACCCGCCCCTGCCGGGCCCGGGGGAGCGGCGGGCGTGGTTTCGGCGGCGAAAACGCCCCGCGCGCGGGGTTTTCGGGCCCGGCGCAATTGACAGGGGCGGGCGGGGTCGTGAACCGTCCCGTCTCCGCCGCGTGGCCGGTTGCCCGGTCGCGCCCCGCCCGCTTTCGAGAGAGGAGACTGACCCGTGATCGCGCCCGTGATGCCGACCTACAACCGCACGCCGCTCGAGTTCGAGCGCGGCGAAGGCGCCTGGCTGACGAGCACCGACGGGCGACGTTTCCTGGACTTCGGCGCGGGCATCGCGGTCAACGTGCTGGGTCATGCCCATCCCCGGCTGGTCGCCGCCATCAAGGCGCAGGCCGAGCGGGTCTGGCATGTCTCGAACCTCTACGAGATCCCCGAGCAGCGGCGCCTGGCCGAGGCGCTGGTGGATGCGACCTTTGCCGACACCGTCTTCTTCACCAACAGCGGGACCGAGGCGGCGGAGCTGGCCATCAAGATGGTGCGCAAGCATGGCCGGCCGCGGATCCTGGCCTTCGAGGGCGCCTTCCACGGCCGCTCGACCGGGGCGATCGCGGCCGCCGGCGGCAAGCTGGTCGAGGGGTTCGGGGCGCTGATGCCGGGCTTCGAGCAGCTGGCCTGGGGCGACCACGACGCCTTCGAGGCCGCGATGGACGAGACCGTCGCCGCCGTCTTCGTCGAGCCGGTGCAGGGCGAGGGGGGCATCCGGGTGCTGCCGGACGCGTGCCTCAAGGGCATCCGCGAGGCCTGCGACCGGGTCGGCGCGCTGCTGGTGCTGGACGAGGTGCAGTGTGGCATGGGCCGCACCGGCCACCTCTTCGCCCATGAGCGCGCGGGCATCGCGCCGGACGTCATGATGGTCGCCAAGGGCATCGGCGGCGGCTTCCCGCTGGGCGCCGTGCTGGCCACCGAGGCCGCCGCCGCGCCCATGGTCGCCGGCACCCATGGCTCGACCTATGGCGGCAACCCGCTCGGCTGCGCGGTCGGCCTCGCGGTGATGGAGACCGTCGCGACCGACGCCTTCCTCGCCGAGGTGCGCGCCAAGGCGGGCTTCCTGGCCCAGCGGCTGGCGGGCGTCGCCGCCGCCCATCCGGACCTGATCGAGGGCGTGCGGGGCGAGGGCCTGATGCTCGGCCTCCGCCTCGCCGAGGGCCACGCCCCCGCCGTCCTGGTCGAGGCCGCCCGCGCCGAGGGCCTGCTGCTGGTCCCCGCCGCCGACCGCGTCGTCCGCCTGCTGCCGCCGCTCTCGATCACCGAGGCGGAGCTGGCCGAGGGCTGCCAGCGCCTCGACCGGGCCGCCTCCAGCGTGGAAAAGGCAGCGGCATGAAGCACTTCCTCGACCTCGACCGGGTGCCTGCGGCGGAGCTGCGGGCCATCCTCGACGCCGCCCGCGCCACCAAGGACGCCCGCGCCGGCCGGCCCAAGGGCGCGCCGGACGACGCCCAGCCGCTGGCCGGCCGGGTCGTGGCGCTGATCTTCGAGAAGCCGTCGACGCGCACGCGCATCTCCTTCGATGTCGGCATCCGCCAGATGGGCGGCTCGACGATGGTCCTGTCGGGCAACGAACTGCAGCTCGGCCATGGCGAGACCGTCGCCGACACCGCCCGCGTCCTCTCGCGCTATGTCGACGCCATGATGATCCGCACCTTCGCCCACGAGACGCTGGAGGAGCTTGCCGCCAACGCCTCGGTGCCGGTGATAAACGGCCTGACCAACCGCACCCATCCCTGCCAGATCATGGCCGATGTCATGACCTTCGAGGAGCATCGCGGCCCGATCGCGGGGCGGCGGATCGTCTGGGCGGGCGACGGCAACAATGTCTGCGCGAGCTGGATCCAGGGCGCGGCGGCGTTTGGCTATGAGCTGGTCTTCACCGGTCCCGAGACGCTGGACCCCGATGGCGCGATCGTCGCCGCCGCCCGCGCCGCCGGCGCCCGCGTGCGCAT
>JBCBPG010000420.1:0-4630 GCA_039820865.1 Pseudomonadota bacterium | reverse complement strand
GCGGACGCTGGCGCGGCGGCTGGCGGACGAGGGCGCGTCCTACCAGGCGATCGTGGACGGCGTGCGCCGGCGGCTGGCGGAGAGCTATCTCGACGACACCGCCCTGTCGCTGGCCGAGATCGCCTTTCTCCTCGGCTATGCCGACCAGAGCAGCTTCACCACCGCCTTCAAGCGCTGGACCGGGGCGACGCCGGGCGAGCGGCGGGCGATCGCCACGGCCTGAGCCGGCGGCGCCCGCCCCGCGCGAGGGGTGCCCGGTTGCATGTCACGACCGCTATCCTTTCGAATAGCCACCATCCCCTTCAGTCGATGAAGCCTCTCGATTGCCTCCGCGTCGTCGACTTTCGGCGCCGCGCAATCCTCAAGCAGTAGGGTTAATCCACCTTCAACGCCCACAACATCGTGCGGCGCTGGATTGCCGTGGGTGAGAACGTGCTCAGTGACGAAGTTATACTGCCGTTCCGGGCGCAATGCCCGAGGGATTGTCACTACTCCCGTGCCGCGGTCTTCGCAGCGAACAGTATTGATGCGACGCCGTTCATTGGCAGCAACGCAAAACAGATCGGCAGTCTTGCCAAGGACCGCACACCCCCACCGTCCCTAGGTTCCCATCCGACGGGCGTCACACGTCCGTCATCCAGATTTCACGGACCTTGGGGACACACGACATGAGCAAGGGAAGTTACGAGGCGTTCCGCGACGCATTGCGGGCCTTCGAGAGCGGGTGGGACCGCGAGCGTTACGACGCGGGGATCATCCAGGACTGGCAGCTCGACCAGTGGGCCGGCGGCCCGGTCGGCGAGTTCTATCCCCAGTACACCAGCTGGGGTGATCTGACCGAGGCCGAGTGGGACGCGATGTCCTATCGCTCGATGAACTCGCTCGGCTTCGTCGGCTACCAGTTCGGCGAGGCGCTGCTGATCGACCTCGGCTACTACGACGACGACGTCTTCTACGGCGCCGGCGCCGCCACCAACACCTGGGACGGCACCTGGACCGGCAAGAACGGCGTCACCTCGCTCGAAGACTTCATGACCGCCGATGCCCAGGAGGTCGCGATCCAGGAGGCCTTCGGCTTCAACCTGCGCATCATCCGCGACGGCCTCGCCCAGTCGGGGCAGAGCCTCGACGCCCTGATCGGCACCACCGGCAGCTATGTCCAGAACGGCGAGACCGTCGAGGTCGAGCTCACCCTCACCGGCATCATGGCCGCCGCCCATCTGCGCGGCGCCTACGGCACGCTGGCGCTCCTGCAGGGCGGCTCGGTGTCGACCGACGAGTTCGGCACCTCGATCCTGCAGTACATCGACCAGTTCGGCGGCTACGATGCCCCCACCGTCGACGAGGCGATCGCCTTCTACGAGGATCGCACGACCGGCGACGAGGGCCTCGGCACCCCCGGCGGCAACGGCGACACCGGCGACGGCGACACCGGCAACGGCGACACCGGCGACGGCGACAGCGGCGACGGCGATACGGACGGCAGCACCCCGCCGCCGGCACCGCAGGGCAACGGCACGGCCGGCGTCACCAAGGAGACCGCCGACGTCGTGATCACCTGGGCCTGGGGCCAGGACCGCGTGATCGAGGGCTTCGACCCCGCCGCCGGCACGATCTTCATCGACTGGATCGGCTCGGACGCGCTCGAGGTCACCGAGGACGCCGCCGGCACCGCCTTCAGCGTCCCCTCCAACCAGCAGACCACGGTGCTGGCCGGCGTCACCCTCGCCGATCTCTCCGCCGCCAACTTCACCATCCTCGACGACACCGCCGCGGCCTATGTCCTCGGCCTCGTCGGCGACGCCGGCGACGGCATGCCCGGCGACGACGGTGACGGCGACGGCGATGGCCACGGCGACGGCGACGACGACGGCCACGGCGACGGGCACGGCGACGGCCATGGCGGCACGATGACCATGATCGCGCTCGACAGCCCCTCGCGCACCATCGAGGGCTTCGATCCCGCCACCGACATGATCCACATCGAGCCCGGCGTGACCGGCCAGCGCTTCGAGATCTTCGAGGAGAGCGGCGACGCCCTCGGCCTCACCGTCCGCATCGCGGTCACCGAGGACGACGGCACGCCGGTCAGCACCACGATCTTCACCGGCATCGCGCTCGCCGACCTCACCCTCGCCAACTTCTCGGTCGCCGAGCAGTCGACGCTGAACGAGGTCGCCGCCGCCATCGGCGCCACGATCACCACGCCCGACCCCGACGGCGGCAACGGCGGCGGCTACGAGATCGTCTACGACAGCGACGGCTCGGCACCGCCCGCGATCACCGGCACGACCGAGGCCGGCGGCGTGCGCTGGCGCGCCGACACCAATGCCGACGACATCACGGGCTTCGACCCCGCCCGCGACGCGCTCGACTTCGGCTCGACCTCGGTCCACGGGCTGATCGTCACCAAGACCCCGGCGGGCGAGGTGGCCATCGACAGCCCCTGGAGCCCCGCGGTCCAGGTCGTCCAGGGCGTCACCTACCAGGATCTCACGATCGAGAGCTTCGGCGTGGTCGGCAACGAGCACCTGCGCCAGGACCTCGGCGGCGTCGTGTCGTGGGAGCTGGGCGTGGGCCCGCGCGAGGCCGACACCGTCTACCTCCGCTCGCACGAATACGGCGTGCACGAGGTGGTCGAGGGCTTCGATCCGGCCACGATGAAGCTCAGCTTCCTCTACTTCGGCACGCGCGAGCGGCTGAGCGTCGAGGACAGCGCCGAGGGCCTGGTGATCTCCAGCCTGCCGAGCGGCCAGTCGCTCACGCTGGCAGGCGTCGAGAAGGCCGACCTCGTCCCCGGCCTCGTCGAGTTCCACCACGACCAGGTGATGGAGGACAATCTCGAGGTCCCCTTCGGCTTCGCCCAGGACCAGGTCACGCTGGTCGACCGCACCGTGCTGCTGACGCCCGAGGCGCCGGCCGGCCAGACCACCGACGGCTTCCAGACCCGCGAGGGCGTCATGACCCCGCCTGACAACGGTGGCGATGGCGATGGCGACGGCGGCGACGACGGCGATGGCGATGGCGATGGCGGCGGCAACGACCCGGTGCCCCCGATCGGCGAGATCCCCGATGACGGCGACACCGGTGCGATGACCGTCACGGTCACCTGGAACTGGGGCGTCCAGGAGGTGGTCGAGGGCTTCGACACCACCGCCGACACCCTCGACTTCGGCCAGCTCTCGGCCGGCCAGGTCGAGATCACCGAAACCGCCGACGACCTCGTCATCGAGGTCCTCGACAACGGCGGCCACACCGTGACGCTCGCCGACCTCCAGGCCGAGGACCTCGCGCTCTCGAACCTGGCGGCCGCCCCCCACAACCCCGTGCTCGACGCCGATGGCGGCGTCGTCGACCAGCTCACGGCGCTCGGCTTCGACACGCTCGCCTGAGCCTCTCCTGGCGGGCCGAGCGGCCCGCCACCCGACACGTTCCCCGGCGGGCCGAACGGCCCGCCACCCGACACGTCCCCCGGCGGGCCGAGCGGCCCGCCACCCGCCAAGCCCCCTGGCGGGCCGAACGGCCCGCCACCCGACACGTCCCGTGCGGTCCCCGCCGCGCGACCGGTACCCCTTTGTCTTGGAGCATCGTCAATGCAGGTGAAACTTTCCGAACAGCCCGACATCCGTGCCGGCGTCCTCAAGTGGTTCGACCCCGTCCGCGGCTATGGCTTCCTGACCCTTGGCGAGGGGCAGCCCGACATCCTCCTCCATGCCGACCGGCTGCGGGCCTCGGGGCTCAGGGCGCTCCACGAAGGGTCGGGCATCGTCGCCCGGGTCGAGGAGACGGGCGCGGGCCTGCGCGTCGTCGAGATCCTCTCGGTCAGCGAGCCGACCCCGCCGCCCGCCGCGCCGCCCGCCGCGCGCCCGGCAGGCCGCCTGCTGCCCGCGCGGGTCAAGTGGTTCGAGCGGGGGCGCGGCTACGGCTTCGTCCGCGTCTTCCGCATCGACGAGGACGTGTTCGTGCATAACGAGGTGCTGCGACGCTTCGGCATCCCCGCGCCGGTCGAGGGCGAGGCGCTGCTCGTGCGGGTCACCCGCGGCGATCGCGGCCTGGTCGCGGCCGAGGTGCGCCAGTGGGACGACATCGAACCGGTCGCAGTGAGCGACCTGGCCGGGAGCGAGCCCTTTGCGCAGGACGATCAGCGCGGGGCGCCGGTCGGCCATCCCCGGGCCGTCGCCGCCGTCACGGATCCGGCCGACGCGGACGGTGCCGCCGGCCATCCCGACGCCGAGCCGCCCGTCCCGGGGCCCCGCGGCAGCGCGGACGGCGACGATCCCGGCCCCTCCGCCGCCTGACGCCCCGCGGCCGGGGAAACCCGGCGTCGCGATCCCCCGACCGAAGCCTGCCCGAGGCGGGCGTCCCCTCCAGCCGCAACGGCGCCCGGGCATCCGCCCGGCAATCCACTCGGGCATCCGCCCGGCAATCCACCCGGGCATCCGCCCGGCAGTCCACTCGGGCATCCGCCCGGCAATCCACCCGGCAACCGCCCGGCATCCGCCCGGCAACCTGCCGGGGCATCCGCAGCCCCTCCCGCACGATCGGTCGCCGCCCCTCGCGCCCCCGCGGGGACGGCCGACGCCACGCCCCGCGCGGCCCCGGCGCCTGCCGGACCGCATCGCGGCTGCGC
>JBCBPG010000419.1:0-4636 GCA_039820865.1 Pseudomonadota bacterium | reverse complement strand
GCGCCGTGCTCGAGGCGGTGAAGGCCGGCGCGGTGGTCAAGAGCCGCGAGCTCTCGGGCGGCGAGGCGGACACGACCAACAACCGCATGGAGCTGATGGCCGCGATCATGGCGCTGGAGGCGCTGGAGCGGCCGAGCGCGATCACGGTCGTGACCGATTCGAGCTACCTCAAGGACGGGATCACCGGCTGGATCCACGGCTGGAAGCGGAACGGCTGGAAGACCGCCGCCAAGAAGCCGGTCAAGAATGTCGAGCTCTGGCAGCGGCTGGACGCGGCGCAGGCCCGCCACACGGTCGCCTGGGCCTGGGTCAAGGGTCATGCCGGCCATCCGCAGAACGAGCGTGCCGACACGCTGGCCCGCGCCGAGATCAAGGCGCTGAAGGCCGCCGGATGAGGGCGTGAGCGGGCACGCCGCCGGGCACGCCGCCGGGGGCGCTGGCGCCGTCGCGGTGATGTCGCTGGCGATGCTGCTGGCGCCGGGCATGGACGTGCTGGCCAAGCTGGCGACCGACACGGTCAGCCCCGCGGTCGCGGCGCTGGGCCGCTTTGCGGCGCAGACGGCGATCCTGGTGCCGCTGGTGCTGATCGCGGGGCAGACGGAGCGGCCGGGCTGGCTGCACCTGGCAGGCGGCATGTGCCTCGCCACCGCGCTCTTCTGCATCACGGCAGCGGTGGCGGTGATGCCGGTGGCCAACGCCATCGCGATCTTCTTCGTCGAGCCGCTGATCCTGACGCTGATCTCGGTGCCGCTGCTGGGCGAGCGGATCGGCTGGCGGCGCGTCGCGGCGGTGCTGACGGGGCTGGGCGGTGCGGTGGTGGTGCTGCGCCCGAACCTGGCGGCCTATGGCCCCGAGGCGGCGCTGCCGCTGGGCGCGGCCGTCGCCTTCGCGCTCTACCTCGTGGTTACGCGGGTGCTCAGCCTGCGGGGCCAGCGGCTGGCCATGCAGCTCTGGACCGGGGCGGTGGCGGCGGGTGTGCTGGCGGCGCTGGTGCTGGTGGCGAACGCGCTCATGGGCCCGGCGGCGCCCGGGGTGCTGGCGGCGACCCCGCCCGACGGCCGCGTGCTGGGGCTGATGCTGGCGATGGGGGTGCTGGCGTGCCTGACGCACCAGATGCTGGCCTTTGCCTTCTCGCGCGCCGAGGCCGGGGCGCTGGCACCGCTCCAGTATCTCGAGATCATCTCGGCGACGCTGCTGGGCTGGCTGGTCTTCGGGGACTTCCCGGACGCGATGACCTGGCTCGGCACCGCGATCATCATCGGCGCAGGGCTCTACGTGCTCGAGCGCGAGCGCCAGCAGGCCCGGGTGACGGCCTTGACCGCTCAAGCGCGTCCCGACATGTGAGGGGCACAGCCACCCGGGAGGAAGAGATGTTCGACATCACCGACGCGAGCCTCGTCGCGCCGCAGGCCTATATCGACGGCGCCTTCGTGGCGGCCGACGGGGGCGCGACCTTCACCGTCACGAACCCCTCGACCGGCGAGGCGATCGCCGAGGTGGCCGACTGCGGCGCGGCCGAGACCGAGCGCGCGATCGCCGCCGCCCATGCCGCCCAGCCCGCCTGGGCCGCGAAGACCGCCAAGGAGCGGGCGGTGATCCTGCGCCGCTGGTACGAGCTGATCATGGCCAACCAGCAGGATCTGGGCCGGCTCCTGACCGCCGAGCAGGGCAAGCCGCTGGCCGAGGCGGTGGGCGAGATCGGCTATGGCGCGAGCTTCATCGACTGGTTCGCCGAGGAGGGGCGCCGGATCTATGGCGAGACCATCCCGGGCCACCAGCCGGACAAGCGCCTGGTGGTGCTGCGCCAGCCCGTGGGCGTCGTCGGTGCCATCACGCCCTGGAACTTTCCCAACGCCATGATCACCCGCAAGGTCGCGCCGGCGCTGGCGGCGGGCTGCACGGTGGTGGTGAAGCCGGCCGAGCTGACCCCGCTCTCGGCCACGGCGCTGGCGGTGCTGGGCGAGAAGGCGGGCCTTCCGGCGGGCGTGCTCAACATCGTGACGGGCATGGACGCGCCGGCGATCGGCCAGGTGCTGTGTGCCAGCGAGAAGGTCGCCAAGATCACCTTCACCGGCTCGACCGAGGTCGGGCGCATCCTGATGCGCCAGTCGGCCGAGACCATCAAGAAGATGAGCCTCGAGCTCGGCGGCAACGCGCCCTTCATCGTGTTCGACGATGCCGACCTGGACGCGGCGGTCGAGGGCGCGATCCTCTGCAAGTTCCGCAATGCCGGGCAGACCTGCGTCTGCGCCAACCGGATCTACGTGCAGGACGGCGTCTATGACGCCTTCGCCGCCAAGCTGAAGGTGGCGGTCGAGGCGCTGGCGGTGGGCGACGGGTTCGATCCGGCCGCCAAGATCGGCCCGCTGATCGAGCCGGCGGCGCTGGAGAAAGTCGAGGCGCATATCGCCGACGCGACCGCCAGGGGCGCCGAGATCGTGCTGGGCGGCAAGCGGCACGCCAGGGGCGGGCTGTTCTTCGAGCCGACACTGATGACCGGCGTGCCGGCGGAGGCGCTGGTCAGCCGCGAGGAGACCTTCGGCCCGGTCGCGCCGCTGATCCGCTTTAGCGAGGAGGCCGAGGCCGTGCGCCTCGCCAACGACACGATCTTCGGGCTGTCGGCCTACTTCTACGCCCGCGACCTCGGCCGTGTCTGGCGCGTGGCCGAGGGGCTGGAGAGCGGGATCGTCGGCATCAACACCGGCATCATCTCGACCGAGGTCGCGCCCTTCGGCGGCGTCAAGCAGTCGGGCCTGGGGCGCGAGGGCTCGAAGCACGGTATCGAGGAATACCTCGAGATGAAGTATCTCTGCATGGGCGTCTGAGCGCGCCTCGGCGGGGGCGCCAGGCCTGGCCGTCGAACGGGCGGCGGGCCGGCGCCCCACCCGCCCGCCCGCGTCCGGCCCGCCGCCCTTGGCTGGGGCCCGGCCGGGCGGGACGGGTCAATCAGGGGCGGGCCGATCAGGGACGGGCCGATCAGGGGCGGCGGCGGGAGGCGACGGCGCCGAGGGCCGCGAGCGCGGTCAGGAGCACCGGCAGGCCACCGGGCACGGGTACCGGCTGCGGCAGGAGGCCGAGGCTCTCGGTGGTCTCGCGCGCGAAGGCGGTGGCGGCGCGCAGGCCTTCGGTGCCGGGGGCGCCCAGCATGCCGCGCTCCTCGATGACCAGGACCGTGTTGCTGCCGGGCAGCGGGATCGCGACGCTCGGCACCGAGAACTCCGCCGAGGCGGTGTCGGCGACGCTGTCGGGGCCGAGGGTCGCGGCGCCAGCCGGCAGCGGGGCGAGGGCGATCGCCGCCAGGGCGCAGGCGGCGGCCAGCCAGTCGGGCCGGCGGTCGAACGGACGGCGCCACCGTGTCGGCGACGCGAAGGACCGTGTTGGCATGGTGGGGCTCCCTGCCGGTGACGGTTTGTGACATCACGCTAACAGGACCCGTCAAGCGATCAATTGCCGTATGGCAACTCTCGCGCAGGGCGTGCTTCAGCCGAGGCCGGAGCCTACTGCTACGGGAAAGCCGCGGAGGAATTCGACGGCGTCCTGGGGCCCGCGGCCGGCGCGCTGCAGGCGGGTGAGGCGAATCGCGCCCGAGCCGCAGGCGACGGCGAGCGCATCGTCCAGCGTCGTGCCGGCGGGGCCGGTGCCCCCGGCGGGCTCGGCCATCAGGACCTTGACGCGTTCGCCGGCGATCCCGGTCCAGGCGCCGGGGAACGGGGACAGGCCGCGGATATGGGCCGAGACGGCCTCGGCCGGGCGGGTCCAGTCGATGCGCGCCTCGGCCTTGTCGATCTTGGCGGCGTAGGTGGTCCCCTCGGCCGGCTGGGGCGTGGCCTCGGGGGGGCGGCCGGCGGCGAGGCGATCCAGCGTCTCGGTCATCAGGCGGGCGGAGAGGGTGGCGAGGGCGTCGTGCAGCGTCGCGGCCGTGTCGGCGGGGCCGATCGGGTGCGTGGCGCGGGCGAGGACGGGGCCGGTGTCGAGGCCGGCCTCCATCTGCATGATGCAGACCCCGGTCTCGGCATCACCGGCCATGATCGCACGCTGGATCGGCGCGGCGCCGCGCCAGCGGGGAAGCAGCGAGGCATGGGCGTTCAGGCAGCCGAGACGGGGCACGTCCAGGGCGCCCTGCGGCAGGATCTGGCCATAGGCGACGACGACGGCGATGTCGGGGGCCAGCGCCTCGAGGTCCTCGACCGCGCCGGGGTCGCGGAAGCGCTCGGGGGTGCGGATCTCGATCCCGAGACGGGTGGCGGCCTCGGCCACGGGCGAGGGGCGCGGGCGCTTGCCCCGGCCGGCCGGGCGCGGGGGCTGGGTGTAGACGGCCGGGATCGCGTGGCCGGCGGCGGCGATGGCCTCGAGCACCGGGACGGCGAAGCCGGGCGTGCCCATGAAGACGATGCGCATGGCGGGCCTCGCGGTCGGGGACGAGCGTCCTGCCTAGAGCGCTTGCCGACCTGACTGCGTCAGGTCTCACGCTCTAGGCTTTTTTGTTCGCCGCATTTTCTTGTCGCCAGACTGAGTCAGTCTGGCTGCAAAATGCTCTAGTGCCTCGCCGGGGGGACGGCAATGGCGTGGCCGGCGCGCCCTCTCCCCCCCCCGGCTCCCTCCTCTGGCCCTCTCCCCCGGCCCCTCTCCCGGTGGG
>JBCBPG010000418.1:0-4640 GCA_039820865.1 Pseudomonadota bacterium | reverse complement strand
TGGACGAGGCGATCCCGGCGGGCGACGTTCACCTTCTCGGCGTCCTCGCCGCGATCTATGCGAGCGCGATGCTGGCGCGGGCGGGGCTCAAGTTCGCGATCATCTACCTGCGCGCGCGCACGGCCGAGATCGTGGCACGGTGCCTGCGCCACGCGCTGGTCGACGCCCAGCGCCGGCGGCCGGCGGGCGAGGCGCATCGCGCGCTCGGCGTCGCCACCTCGGTCCTGACCACCGAGGTCGAGCCGATCGGCGGCTTCGCGGCCGAGGCGCTGAACACGCCGCTGATCCAGGGCGGCACCATGCTGGGCGTGCTCGGCTTCCTGGCCGTGGCCGAGCCGCTGCTGGCGGCCATCGCCGCCGCCGCGCTGGCGGTCGAGGTCGTGTTCACGCCGGTGATGCAGCACCTGATCAACCGGCTGACCCGCCGGCGCATCCGCGCGCTCCGCCATGCCGGCGGCGCGATGATCGCGGCGGCCGAGACCGGGGCCCATCGCCGCCTGGTCGGCACGCTCCGCGACGTGCGCATCGCCTACGCGCTGCGGCTGCGCCAGGCGGTGCTCAAGGGCGCGCTCAAGGTGGGGCTCAACCTGGTCGACCACGCGGCCGACATCGCGGTGCTGGCGGTCGGTGCGCTCATGGTGATCGAGGGGCGGATCGAGCTCGGCGTGATCGTCGCCTTCCTCGCGGGGCTGCGCGAGATGCGCGGGCCCTGGAGCCAGCTCATCGGCTTCTACCGCCGCCTCTCCGACACCTGGATCAAGTTCCGCCTGGTCGAGCGCGCCATCTTCCGGCCCGCTGCGGCGCCCGGGGATGCCGCAGCCGGCCCGCCGGCGGAGGCCCCGCACCGCTGGCGGAGCGCGGCGGGCATCGGCGAACGGCTGGACGAGGACGCCGCCGCCTCCTTCGCACCCCTCGGACCCGGGCGCGCCTGACCGGGGCCTCAACGCCGCCGCGTCGCCCCCCCGCCCGGGGCCCCAGCCCCACCCGGCCTGCTTCCACCCGGCCTGCTCCCGCCCGGCCTGGCCCCGCCCGGCCTGGCCCCGCCAACCTTGCCGGCCGCCGATCTGTCGGCGCCTGCCGTGCCCGCGCCTGCCGTGCCCGCGCCTGCCTTGCCTGCCCTCGGCGCGGCGCCGGGCGTCTCGGCCAGGCCCAGCTGGTCGCGCAGGACGCGCGGGCGCACCTCCTCGACCGCACCGGCCTGCAGGTCGCCCAGCTGGAAGGGGCCGTAGGAGGTTCGGATCAGCCGGTTCACGCCGAGCCCCACCACCTCCATCGCGCGCCGGATCTCGCGGTTCTTCCCCTCGCGCAGCCCCACCGTCAGCCAGGCGTTGGCCCCCTGCTGGCGGTCGAGCGTCACCGTCATCGGCTGGAACCGCTCGCCCTCGATCTCGATCCCGTCGCGCAGCGGCGCGATCCGCGCCTCGTCGACCGCGCCATGCACCCGCACGCGATAGCGCCGCAGCCAGCCCGTCGAGGGCAGCTCCAGCCGGCGTTTCAGCTCCCCGTCATTGGTGAGCAGCAGCAGTCCCTCCGAGGCGAGGTCGAGCCGGCCGACCGAGACCACCCGCGGCATCGTCTCCGGCAGGCGGTCGAAGACGGTCGGCCGCCCCTGCTCGTCGCGCGCCGAGGTCACGAGGCCGGCAGGCTTGTGATAGCGCCAGAGCCGTGGCGGCTCCGGCGCCTCCAGCGCCTGCCCGTCCACCTCGACCCGGTCGGCCGCCGTCACGGTCACGGCCGGGGTGTCGAGCCTGCGCCCGTTCAGCCGCACCCGGCCCTCGGCGATCAGCCGCTCGGCATCGCGGCGCGAGGCGACGCCGGCGCGCGCGATCCGCTTGGCGATCCGCTCGGGCGCATCGGGCGCCGTCACCGCCGGCCGCGCGGCCCTGCCCCGCCTCGCCTTGGGGCCGGTGCCAGGCGTCGCCCCTGCCCCGGCCTTCGCCCCATCCTTCGCCCCCGCACCGACCTTCGCTGCCTTGCTGGCCTTGGCCCCCGCACCGGCCTTCACTGTCGTCTCAGCCTTCTCCGCCGGCCGGGCGGCCCGCTTCGCCCCCGGCCGCGCGCCCGCGGGCGCCGCCGGATCGGTCGCAGGCCGCGACCGGGCCGGCCCGCGCGGCCCCTTGGCCCCGCCCGGCCCGCGCCGCATGTTCTCGCCATCCTCGGCCATCGCGCCCTCCCGCGCCGGCCCCGGGCCGACCGCACGCGCCTTGGACTGGGCGCGCCCATCGGTCAAGCTTGGGCCCATGACCTTCGCAAGCCACATGCCCCGCGCGCTGGCCGAGGCCGAGGCCGCCGCCGCCCGCGGCGAGACCCCCGTGGGCGCGGTCCTCAGCCTGCCCGACGGGCGCATCGTCGCCGCCGACGGCAACCGCGTGCGCGGGGCCGCCGACCCCACCGCCCATGCCGAGATCCTGGTGATCCGCGCCGCCGCCCGCGCGCTTGGCAGCGAACGCCTGACCGACGCCATCCTCACCGTGACGCTCGAACCCTGCCCCATGTGCGCCGGCGCCATCGCCCATGCCCGCATCGCGCGCCTGATCTACGGCGCGCCCGACCCCAAGGGCGGCGGCGTCGAGCACGGCCCCCGCGTCTTCGCCCAGCCCACCTGCCACCACCGCCCCGAGATCATCACCGGCGTGGCCGAGGCCGCCTCGGCCGCCCTGCTGCGGCGCTTCTTCGCGGCGCGGCGCCCGCCACTGGCCGGCCGTGCCATGGGCGGCTAGCGTGGCGCGGGGCGTGGCATGGGGGCCGAGCACCGCGGCCGCCCGGCAACCCGGATGCACGACAGTCGTCGTTGCGTGGCGGGATCGCGCAGCGTTCGGTAAATGATCATGCTTCGCGATCTAACCTGACGCGGGAGGGGGCGAGCCCCGGCCAGGCGACGAGGCCCCGGGAGAGGGACATGGACGAGATCGACATCCTGGTCGCAGGGGGCGGCATCGCGGGGCTGGCGGCGGGCGCGCGCCTTGCCGCCGACGGCCATGCCGTGCTCGTGGCTGACCCAAAGCCCGCCGCCGGCGGTGGCGGCGACGTGCCCGCGGACCGGCGCACCACCGCCTTCCTCACGCCCGCGCTCGAGACGTTCCGCCATGCCGGCGCCCGGGCGGCGATGGACCCCCACGCCACGCCGCTCTGGGCCATGCGCATCGTCAGCGCCGAGGGCGGCAGCGGCACCGCGGCCGGTCCCGGCCCCGCCGCCCGTGCCGAGGCGTCGTTCCAGGCGCGCGAGATCGGCGAGCGGCCCTTCGGCTACAACCTGTCCAACATGGCCGCCCGCGCGGCGCTCGAGACCGCGCTCGTCGCCAGCCCCCGCGGTGCGCTGGCCAACGGCGTCGCGGTCGAGCGCGTGCTCGCCCGCCGTCACGACACCGTGGCCCGCCTCTCCGACGGCCGCCAGGTCCGCGCGCGCCTGGTCGTCGCCGCCGACGGGCGCGACAGCCGGCTGCGCGACGGCGCCGGCATCGCCGTGCGGCGCTGGTCCTATGGCCAGCACGCCATCGTCACCACCGTCACCCACGAGGCCCCCCATGGCGGCGTCTCGACCGAGATCCATCGCCCCGGCGGCCCGCTCGTCCTGGTGCCGCTCGGCGATATCGACGGCCGCCCCGCCTCCTCGGTCGTCTGGCTGAACCGCTCGGCGCGCGCCGCGGCGCTGGCCGCGATGGACGACACCGACCTCGCCGCCGCGCTCACGGCCGAGAGCATCGGGGTCATGGGCCCGCTCACCCTCGCCGGCCCCCGCGCCGTCTGGCCGATCGTCAGCCAGCTCGCCGCGCGCATGTCGGCCGATCGCCTCGCCCTCGTCGGCGAACCCGCCCATGTCGTGCCCCCCACCGGCGCACAGGGCGCCAACCTGAGCGTCGCCGATGCCGAGTGTCTCGCGGGTCTCGTCAACGCCGCCAGGACGCGGGGCGAGGATATCGGCGGGCGCGCCCTGCTCGCCCGCTACCACGCCCGGCGCTGGCCGGCGGTCGCGGCGCGGGTCGGCGGCATCGATGCGCTCAACCGCCTGGTCGACACCTCGGCCGCGCCGCTCGCGGCGCTCCGCACCCTCGGCACCCGCGCCGCGGGGAGCCTGCCGCCGCTACGCCGCGCCCTGATGCAGGCGGGCCTCGGCGCCGGCTGATCCCGGGATTTCGCCACTTCTGATCGAGAAACTTCTGCGCGGCGAACGGTCTGGGTTGCAAAATACAGGTTTCGAGCAAGGATCGTTTGTCTTCTTCCCAGTACCGCGGCACCTTTCGGCAACGCAGCCGAAGGAGGGGTCCATGTCGGAAGAAGCACCTGCCCGTACCCGGGTCAAATCGTTCGTGATCGGCGGCCTGACCGTCGTCATCGCCGTTCTCGTGTTCTTCATCGTCGGCGGCAACCTGGTGGGCTGAGGCCCGCCACACTGCCAGCGATGCGACACACGATAGGAGGGGCGCCCCCGCCGGGGCGCCCCTCCGCCGTCTCAGGGGCGTTTTCTTGTCGTCACCTGCTCGATGGCTCGCCCGCTCCCTGAACCGTGAGGGGCCGCGCGGGGGCGCGGCCCCGATCCGTCAGCTGCAGCCCGAGGTGGCGCCGCAGGTGTTGCACTTCAGGCAGGTGCCGTTGCGCACCAGCGTGAAGTTGCCGCATTCGCCGCAGGCATCGCCCTCGTA
>JBCBPG010000417.1:0-4643 GCA_039820865.1 Pseudomonadota bacterium | reverse complement strand
CTTCACGCTGCCGGGACCGACGGGCGAGAGCAACCGGCTGACACTCCACCCACGCGGCACCGTCCTCTGCCTTGGCCCCTCGGCCGAGATCGCGCTGGCCCAGGCCGTCCAGGCGCTGGCCGCCGGCAACGGCGCGGTGCTGGCCTGCCCGGGCGCCACCGCCGCGGCCGGGCCGCTCGGCACCGCCGGCGCCCCCGTCGCCGCGCTGGACGCCACGCCCGATCCCGCCATGCTCGCCACGCTCGCGGGCATCGCGCAGGTCGCCGCCGCCGGGCGCACGCCCTGGACCGCCGCGCTCCGCCGGGCGCTGGCCGAACGCACGGGCCCGATCCTGCCGCTCGAGACCGCGGTCATCGCGCCGGAGCGCTACGTGGTCGAGCGCCATGTATGCATCGACACCACCGCGGCCGGCGGCAACGCCAGCCTGCTGGCCGGCAGCGCCTGACCGCGCCGCGGCACTTGGCGCAACGGCATCCGCCGGAAAGGGCTTCCACCCCGCGACCGCCCACTGTTCACTGCTGGGGCAGATTGGTGGGAGATGTCCTGATGCGGAACATGAAAGCAGCAATCACGGCCCTGGTGATCAGCGGACTGGCAGTCGGCTCGGCCCAGGCGGCCGAGTACGTCCGCGGGATCGACGGCGACCCGGAAACGCTGGACCAGCACAAGACCTCGACGGTGGTCGAGGCGACGCTGCTGCGCGATCTCTACGAGGGGCTGGTCATCTACGACGCGGCCGCCAACGTCATCCCCGGCATGGCCGAGCGCTGGGAGACGAGCGATGACGGCACCACCTGGACCTTCCACCTGCGCGAGGCGACCTGGTCCAACGGCGACCCGGTGACGGCGGGCGACTTCGTCTACTCGCTGCGGCGCATCATGGACCCCGCGACGGGCGCCAAGTACGCTTCGATCCTCTACCCCGTGAAGAACGCCGAGACGATCAACAAGGGCGAGGCGGCGGTCGACACGCTGGGGGTCGCGGCCCTCGACGACCGGACGCTGGAGATCACGCTCGAGGCGCCGACGCCCTACTTCCTCGAACTGCTGACGCACCAGACCGGCCTGCCCGTCCACCCCGCGACCGTCGAGGCCGAGGGCGCCGATTTCGTCCGCCCCGGCACGATGTCTCGAACGGCGCCTACACGCTGGTCAGCTTCACGCCCAACGCCGGGATCGTGATGGAGAAGAGCCCCAGCTTCCACGCGGCCGACACCGTCGCGATCGAGCGGATCCAGTTCCTGCCCTTCGAGGACCGCGCCGCCTGCGTGCGCCGCTTCGAGGCGGGCGAGGTGCATTCCTGCTCGGACCTGCCCGTCGAGCAGCTCGGCTTTCTCAAGGAGACCCTCGGCGACAGGGTCCGCGTGGCGCCCTATCTCGGCGTCTACTATTACGGCCTCAACACCGAGCGCGAGGCGCTCGAGGACCTCCGCGTGCGCCAGGCGATGTCGATGGTGATCGACCGCGAGTTCCTGGCCGAGGAGATCTGGTCGGGCGCCATGATCCCCGCCTATGCCTGGGTGCCGCCCGGGATCGGCAACTATGGCGAGGGCGCGGCGCTCGGTTATGCCGACCTGCCCCAGCTCGACCGCGAGGATGCGGCGCTCGCGCTGATGGCGGAGGCCGGCTACGGCCCCGACAATCCCCTGACCGTCGAGATCGCCTACAACGCGTCCGAGAACCACAAGAACACCGCGACCGCGATCGCCGACATGTGGCGCCTGCTCGGCATCGAGACGACCTATCGCGTGCGCGACCTCTCGGCCCATTACGCCAACCTTCGCGACGACAAGGACTATGACGTGGCGCGGGCGGGCTGGATCGGCGACTACTCCGACCCGCAGAACTTCCTGTTCCTGAACGAGAGCGACAATACCGGCTTCAACTACGGCAACTGGAAGAGCCCCGAGTTCGACGCGCTGATGGACCAGGCCGCCACCACCGTCGACCTGGAGGCCCGCGCCGCGATCCTGCAACAGGCCGAGACGCTGTTCCTCGAGGCGGTGCCGCAGATCCCGCTCCTCTTCTACTCCTCCAAGAGCCTCGTCTCCGACAAGCTGACCGGCTGGGAGGACAACGTGCAGAACGTGCACCCGACACGGTTCCTGCAGATCGCCGACTGAGGTGATCCGCCTCGTCCTGGTCCGGCTGGCGGGCGCGGTGCCGACGCTGGCCGTGATCGTCACGCTCTCGTTCTTCCTGATGCGGCTCGCCCCCGGCGGGCCGTTCGACCGCGAGCGCCAGCTCGAGCCGGCCGTGATGGAGAACCTGCGCCAGACCTTCCTGCTCGACCGCCCGCTGTGGGAGCAGTACCTGCACTATCTCGGCAACCTCGCCGCCGGCGACATGGGGCCGTCCTTCATCTACCGCGACTTCCGGGTGCAGGAGCTGATCATGGCCGGCCTGCCCGCCTCGGCCGCGCTCGGCGCCATGGCGCTGGCGCTGGCCTTTGCGCTGGGGCTGGCGCTGGGGGCGGTGGCGGCGATGTACCGGGGCGGGGCGATCGACACCGCCGTCACGGCAGTCGCCACCTTCGGCATCACCGTGCCCACCTTCGTGACCGCGCCGGTCCTGTCGCTGGTCTTCGGCGTCTGGCTCGAATGGCTGCCGGCGGGGGGATGGGAGGGGGCGAGCCCCGCCCATGTGCTGCTGCCGGTCCTCACCCTCGCGCTGCCGCAGGTGGCCGTCATCGCCCGCCTCGTGCGCGCCGGCATGATCGAGGCGCTGCGTTCCGACAGCGTCCGCACCGCCCGCGCCTATGGCCTCTCGGTCTGGCGCATCGTCGTCGCACGGGCGCTGCGCCAGGCCTGCCTGCCCGCCGTCTCGTATCTCGGCCCCGCCGCCGCGGCACTCATGACCGGCTCGATCGTGGTCGAGACGATCTTCGGCATCCCCGGCATCGGGCGGTACTTCGTGCAGGGCGCGCTCAACCGCGACTACACGCTGGTGATGGGCACGGTGATCGTGGTCGCGGTCTTCGTCGTCCTGTTCAACCTGATCGTCGACCTGCTCTACGCCGCGCTCGACCCGCGGGTGCGCCATGGCTGAGACCGCCACCCCACCCTCGCCTGCGCGTTCGCCTGCGCGCCTCGCGCTCCGGCGCCTCTCGCGCCACCGCGCGGCCATGGCCTCGGCCATCCTGCTCGCGCTGCTGACGCTGGCCGGCGCCCTCGGGCTATGGCTCTCGCCCAACCCCTATGACCGGGTCTATGCCGAGGCGATCCGCGTGCCCCCCTCGCTCGAGGCCCGCCCCGCCGGCGACGCCATCGAGGCCGCCGCCCGCGACGCGCTGGCCCGCGCACGCCTCGAGATCGAGGCCGTCGAGGTCGGCGCCGACACCATCCGCATCACCGTCAGCGCCACGCGCCCGATAGACCCGCGCAATGCCCGCTACCTCGACCGCGCCGATGCCTTTGCCGACGCGGGTTTCGAGGCGGGGGCCGAGCCCACCACGGGCACCCTCACCGCGCGGGTCGAGCGGACGCGCTTCCTGCTCGGCACCGATGCGAACGGGCGTGACCTGCTCTCGCGGATCCTGCTCGCGCTCGGCATCTCGCTCGCCATCGGCGCGCTGGCCACCGCCGTCGCGCTGGTGATCGGCGTCGCCTGGGGGGCCACGGCGGGCTTCCTGGGCGGCGCCGTGGACGGGGCGATGATGCGCATCGTCGACGTGCTCTACGCGCTGCCCTTCGCCTTTTTCGTCATCCTGCTGGTCGCCTTCTTCGGCCGCGACCTGGTGCTGATGTTCGTCGCCGTCGGCTGTATCGAGTGGCTGGACATGGCGCGCATCGTCCGCGGCCAGACGCTGATGCTGCGCCAGCGCGAGTTCGTCACCGCGGCCGAGGCGCTGGGCGTGCGCACCGCCGCCATCATCCGCCGCCACATCCTGCCCAACCTCGCCGGTCCCGTGATCGTCTATGTCACGCTGATGGTGCCCAAGGTGATCCTGCTGGAGAGCTTCCTCTCCTTCCTCGGCCTCGGCGTGCAGGAACCGATGACCTCGCTCGGCGTGCTGATCTCGGAGGGGGCCAAGAACATGCGCAACGCGCCGCACATGCTGATCTGGCCCTCGGTGGCGCTCACCCTGCTGCTCATCGCGCTCAACTTCCTCGGCGACGGCCTGCGCGACGCGCTGGACCCGCGCGACCGATGACCCTGCTCGCCATCGAGGACCTGGCGGTCACCTATGCGACCGAGGACGGGCCGGTGACCGCCGTCCGGGACGTGAGCCTGACCGTGGCCGAGGGCGAGACCGTCGCGCTGGTGGGCGAGAGCGGGTCCGGCAAGTCGCAGACCGCCCTCGCCACCCTCGGCCTCCTGGCGGACAACGCCACCGCCACGGGGCGCGTGCGGCTGGACGGGCAGGACCTGCTCGGCGCGGGCGACAGGGCGCTGAACCGGGTGCGCGGACGGACGGCGACCATCGTGTTCCAGGAGCCGATGACCTCGCTCGACCCGCTGCTGAGCGTCGGCACCCAGATCGCGGAACCGATCCGCCGCCACCAGGGCCTCGGCCGCCGCGCCGCGCGCGCCCGGGCGCTGGAGCTCATGCGCCTCGTCCGCCTGCCCGAGCCCGAGCGCCGGATCGACGCCTGGCCCCATGCGCTGTCGGGCGGGCAGCGCCAGCGGGTGATGATCGCCAT
>JBCBPG010000416.1:0-4644 GCA_039820865.1 Pseudomonadota bacterium | reverse complement strand
GTCCTGGCCCTCGTGCCAGTCGTCATAGGCGCCGGCGGTGGTGCCCATCGCCTCGTACTCGGCCTCCCAGCGCGGGTCGTTGTCGCCGAGCGCGACAAGCGCCGCCGTGCCGATTGACACCGCGTCCGCCCCCAGCGCCATCACCTTGGCCACGTCCGCGCCGTTGCGGATGCCGCCCGAGACGACGAGCTGCACCTTGCGGTGCATGCCCAGCTCCTCCAGCGCGCGGACGGCCGGGCGGATGGCCGAGAGCGTCGGGATACCGACATGCTCGATGAAGACGTCCTGCGTGGCCGCCGTGCCGCCCTGCATGCCGTCCAGCACCACGACATCGGCGCCCGACTTCACCGCCAGCGCCACGTCGTAATAGGGCCGCGAGGCGCCGACCTTGACGTAGATCGGCACCTGCCAGTCGGTGATCTCGCGCAGCTCCTCGATCTTGATCTCGAGGTCGTCGGGCCCCGTCCAGTCCGGGTGGCGGCAGGCCGAGCGCTGGTCGATCCCCTCCGGCAGGGTCCGCATCTCGGCCACGCGGGGCCCGATCTTCTGGCCGAGCAGCATGCCCCCGCCGCCGGGCTTGGCGCCCTGGCCGATCACCACCTCGATGGCGTCGGCCTTGCGCAGATCGTCGGGGTTCATGCCGTAGCGGCTGGGCAGGTACTGGTAGACGAGGCGCTCGGAATGGCCGCGCTCCTCGGGCGTCATGCCGCCGTCGCCGGTGGTGGTCGAGGTGCCGGCCAGCGTCGCACCCCGTCCCAGCGCCTCCTTCGCCTGGGGCGAGAGCGAGCCGAAGCTCATGCCGGCGATGGTGATGGGGATGTCGAGCTCGACCGGCCGTTTCGCGAAACGGGTGCCGAGCGTGACCCTGGTGTTGCAGGCCTCGCGATAGCCCTCGAGCGGGTAGCGCGAGACCGAGGCGCCGAGAAACAGCAGGTCGTCGAAATGCGGCAGCGTCCGCTTCGCCCCGCCGCCGCGGATATCGTAGACGCCGGTCGCCGCCGCGCGGCGGATCTCGGACAGCGTATGCGGGTCGAAGGTCGCCGAGTAGCGCGGCAGGGTCGAGCGGCGCGCGGCAGGCGGAGCCGGGGGCGGGGTCTGGTCGTTCATCGCGTCACCAGGCGTCGTCGACATGAAAGTTGTAGAGCGAGCGGGCCGAGCCAAAGGCGCGGAACTTCGCCGGATCGGCATCGATGCCGGCCCGTGCGAGCAGGCCCTCGACCTCGGCCAGGGCGGCGCGGTCCATCGCCTTCTCCTCGCAGTCGGCGCCGAGGCTCTTCACCGCGCCCTGCACATAGAGCCGCGCCTCGTAGATCGAGTCGCCCAGCGCCTCGCCCGCGTCGCCGCAGACGACCATCACGCCGGCCTGCGCCATGAAGGCCGACATCGCGCCGACCGAGCCGCCGACGACGATCTCGGCGCCCTTCAGGCTGATCCCGCAACGCGCCGAAGCGTCGCCATGCACCACCAAGAGCCCGCCATGCGCCGTCGCGCCGGCCGACTGGCTGACCGCGCCGCGCACGCGGACAAGGCCCGACATCATGTTCTCGGCCACGCCCGTGCCGGCATTGCCCTCGATCGTCACCGTCGCGCGCTGGTTCATGCCGGCGGCGTAGTAGCCCGCATGGCCCTTCACCGTGACGTCCACGGGGTTCATCAGCCCGCATGCCAGGTTGTGCGCGCCGTTGGGGTTGAGGATCTCGAACGACCCTCCCTCGGCCTCGCGCAGCGTCGCGTTGATCGCGCGCTTCGGCGTCTCGGCCAGGTCCAGCGCGGTGTTGGTGAGACGGTTCACGCGGCCTTCCCCCAGCTATAGGGCTCGGCCGGTGCGGGCTCCCAGATCCGGGCGTGCTCGACCCCGGGCAGCACGGCGATCGAGCGGAACTCGGACGACATCGCCACCCAGTCGTCGGTCTCGGCCATCACCGACGGCTTGCAGGCGATCGGGTCGCGCAGCACCGCGAAGCCGTCCGCCGTGCCGATCGCGAAGGTGAAGAAGCCGTCGAGCGTCGAGAGCGCGGCGCGGAGCGCGTCGGACAGCGTGTCGCCCTCGCGCATGCGGCTGGCGAGGAACCCGGCCGCCACCTCGCTATCGTTCTCGGTCTGGAACCGCTCGCCCGCCGCATGCAGCACGCGGCGCAGGCGATTGTGGTTCGAGAGCGAGCCGTTATGGACGAGGCAGGTGTCCGCCCCGGTCGAGAAGGGGTGCGAGCCCGCCGTGGTCACCGCGCTCTCGGTCGCCATGCGGGTATGGCCGATCGCGTGGGTGCCGGTGCGGGTGGCGAGGCCGAAGCGGTCCATCACCGCGTCCGGATCGCCGATGCCCTTGAAGACCTCGATCGACTGGCCGAGCGAGAGGACCGATATCTCGGGCGCGTTCTCGATCAGCCAGCGCCGGGCCGCGACCCCGTCGCCATCGACGCGCATCACCGCGTGGTCATGCAGCGGCGTGGGCTCCGCCCGTCCCCCGGTCGCCGCGGCGAGGCGGGCGGCCAGCGCGTCCCAGTCGATCGCGCCCGAGGTGTCGAGGAGCACCAGCTTGGCCGTCTCCTCGCGCGCGCCATAGACCGCGAAGCCCGCGCTGTCCGGCCCGCGCCCGCGCATCTCGTGCAGCATCAGCGCCGTCAGCCGGCCGAGATCCTCGGCCAGTCCGTCATGCTTGAGGTAGAGACCGGTGATCCCGCACATGCGCCACGCCCTTTCGTCCTGCAGCGGGACGTTAGGCGGAGCGCTGTAGCCGCCACAAGAAAATTTTTTGCTTCAGGGTAAACTGATGGCGCTGGAGATGATCGAGAGATAGCGGCAGGGCAGGCTTCGCATCTCCAGCGGCCCGTGCGGCGCCTCGGCGTCGAAGAACAGGCTGTCGCCGGGGTTCAGCTCGTAATTCGCGTCGCCGTGGCGGTACACGACCGATCCCTCGATCATGTAGATGAACTCGACCCCCTCGTGCTGGAAGATCGGGTAGGCGTCGCTCTCCCGCGTCAGCGTGATCATGAAGGGCTCGACCTTCACCCGGTTCCTCAGCGATGCGCCGAGCAGCTGGTAGATGTGGCCCGACCGCGTCCCCCGCCGCTCGATCGTCAGCCCCTCGCCCGCGCGCACCAGGCTGGCATCGCGTTTTTCGTCGTATTTCGCGAAGAACGAGGCCAGCGGGATGTTCAGCGCGGTCGCCAGATGCTGCAGCGTCGTCAGCGAGGGCGAGGTCTGCCCGTTCTCGATCTTCGACAGCATGCCGACCGAGAGCGAGGATGAGCGCGCCAGCTCGGCCATCGTCATCCCCAGCGCCACGCGGAAGGTCCGCACCTGGCTGCCGATCCAGATCTCCAGCGCCTTGTCGTTCTGTATCCGCTCGGGCGGCGCGGGCGTGTTCGAGGCCCCGTCCGGACCCGGCTTCTCGACCGACCTGCTCACGCGCCCTCCTGGGTTGCTGACGCCAGCCTAGCACTCGCGCGACAAGTGGGGAAAAAATTTTGACAGAGAGGAAACGCCAAGCCACGCTCGCATCGACAGGGATGCAGAGGCGGGTGCCCGGGCGCCGGCCGGCGGCGATGACACGAAGGAGACGGCGGATGGTCGGACGGGTAGCGGTGATCGGCGCGGGGCCCAGCGGTCTCGGCACGCTCCAGGCCTTCGCGGCGGCGCGCGACAAGGGCGAGGCGATCCCCGAGATCGTCTGCTTCGACAAGCAGGCCGACTGGGGCGGGCTCTGGCACTACAACTGGCGCACCGGCAGCGACGCCCATGGCGAGCCGATGCACGGCTCGATGTACCGCGCGCTCTGGTCCAACGGGCCGAAGGAGTGCCTCGAGTTCGCCGACTACAGCTTCGAGGCGCATTTCGGCCGCGCGATCCCGTCCTTCCCGCCGCGCCCGGTGCTGCACGACTACATCACCGGCCGCTCGGCCAGGGCGGGGGTCCGCGACTGGATCCGCTTCGAGACCGTGGTGCGCATGGTCGAGCCGGTCGGCGACGGCTTCACCGTCACGACCGAGCATCTGCCCACCCGGACGGTCACGACCGAGGCCTTTGACCGCGTGATCGTCGCCACGGGACATTTCTCGACCCCCAACATCCCGGATTTCGAGGGCATCGACACCTATGCCGGCCGCGTCATGCATGCCCATGACTTCCGCGACGCCCGCGCCCATGCCGGCCAGGATATCCTGATCGTCGGCGCCTCCTACTCGGCCGAGGATATCGCGCTCCAGTGCTGGAAGTTCGGCGCCGCCTCGGTCACCTGCACCTGGCGCACCGCCCCCATGGGCTTCGACTGGCCCGAGGGCGTGGACGAGCGCCCCCTGGTCACCCGGTTCGAGGGGAAGACGGCGCACTTCAAGGACGGCACGGCCAAGGAATTCGACACCGTCATCCTCTGCACCGGCTACCTGCACCACTTCCCCTTCATGGCCGAGAGCCTCAAGCTCAAGACCACCAACCGCCTCTACTCCCCCGGTCTCTGGAAGGGCGTGGTCTGGCACGCCAACCCGGGCGTCTCCTACATCGGCATGCAGGACCAGTGGTACACCTCCCCCTTGTTCGACGCCGTGGGCGGGTGCGCCGGCGACGTGATCGTGGGCACGGTCCCGGTGCCGCGGGCCGAGGCGCGCGCCGCCGCCCGGGCCGCGTGGGCCGCGCGCGCGGCCGCCG
>JBCBPG010000415.1:0-4644 GCA_039820865.1 Pseudomonadota bacterium | reverse complement strand
GGCTCGGCCTCGACAGCGAGCAGAAGTTCATGGGGGCCGGCGTCAGCGCCTGCGCCACCTGCGACGGCTTCTTCTATCGCGGCCAGGAGGTCGCCGTGGTCGGCGGCGGCAACACCGCCGTGGAGGAGGCGCTCTACCTCGCCAACATCGCCTCGAAGGTCACGCTGGTGCACCGGCGCGACAGCCTGCGGGCCGAGGCGATCCTGCAGAAGCGCCTGTTCGCCCATCCCAAGATCGAGGTGATCTGGGACCATGTCGTGGACGAGATGCTGGGCGATGACGGCGGCGTCACGGGCGTGCGCCTCGCCCATGCCGGTTCGGGCGAGACGCGCGAGCTTGCCGTGGCCGGCGTCTTCATCGCCATCGGCCACAGCCCGGCCTCCGCCCTGGTCGCCGAGCAGGTCGAGACCCACAGCGGCGGCTACGTCACCGTCAAGCCGGGCACGACCGAGACCTCGATCCCCGGCCTCTTCGCCGCCGGCGACGTGACCGACCACGTCTACCGCCAGGCCGTCACCTCGGCCGGCATGGGCTGCATGGCCGCACTGGACGCCGAGCGCTACCTCGCCGCCCTCGGCGACGCCGTGCCGGGTGTCGAGGCGGCCGAGTAGCGCCGCCCGGGGTTACTGCGTCGTCCCGGCGGCGGGGGCCTCGCCCTCCCGGATCACGGGCTCGGAGACGCCCTGGCCCTCGAGGTCCTTCTCCGCTTCCCTGATCGCGGCCTCGGCCTCCTGGACTTCCGCCTCGACGTTGCGATCCACCGTCTCGAGCGGGTCGGCCGGGGGCCGAACCTCGCCGGCGGGCGCCGTGGCGCCGCCGGTGACCGCCTCCTGCTGCGCGACGGCCGCCGTGACCGAGAGGCCCACCAGCCCCGCCGCCAGCCCCGCCGAGAGCCCTACTGCCAGCGCCACCCGTCCCATCATCCGGCCCATCATCGTCACCTCCCGCTCAAATCCATCCCGTCGAGCATCCGCCCCCCGACCGCCCGACGCAACGGCCCAGTCGCCAGGGCCAGGACCGGGAACGGGGCCAGGACCGGGGGCGGGCCGGGGCGGGGCGGGCCGGGGCGGGGCGGGCCGGGGCGGGGCGGGGCGGGGCGGGGCGGAACCCCGAAACCGTTGTATTCAGCCTCGATCCATGTGAATATTACTTTGCGTCAACCATGCAACACGGTGCTTTCGTCCTGAAATCAGGACCATTCAAGACTCATTGATTTGGACGGGGCCCGCTGACGTCATCGGAGCAGGATCATGGTCTACAGGCTTGTTCTCGCGCTGCTTGTCCTCGTGCTCGTCATGCTGCAGCCCCAGGGCGCGGCCCACGCCCAGACCAGTGTCCGTTCAGCCGAGGAGCGTGCGGCGCTTCGCGCCCGCCTCGCCGCCGAGATGCCGCGCGTCGAGGCGATCAAGGCGCGCAACCGCACGCGGATCATGGACACGCCCGGGGTCTTCGCCCTCGGCATCGGGCGCGAGGATGCGCGCCTCGTCTTCAAGGTCTTCGTCACCCCCGGGGCCGAGATCCCCGACCTGCCGGACGAGATCGAGGGCGTGCCCGTCTCGGTCGAGCGCCGGACGCCGCCGCAGGTGCGCCACGGTGGCCCCACCTGCAGCGCGAACGGTCCCTGCCACGCCGACCAGCAGTCGCTGCCGGTCCAGATGGGCAATTCCGGGGGCAGCACGAACCAGGCCCATTCCGGCGCCTGCACGATCGGCTTCAAGGCCTGCGACCGGGGCACGGGCCGGGTGGTGTTCGTGACCAACTCGCACTGCCACCAGAACACCACGAACTGCATCCTGGGCACGCCGGGGCTGGCGAGCAGCACCTGGACCCATCCCGGCCGGCTGGATGTCGACACGGTCAACGGCTCCTGCCTGCAGGCGGGCACCTGCTCGATCATCGGCGAGGTGACGGGCCATGCGGGGCCGAGTTGCGGCGCCAGCAACAACCTGACCGACGCCACCAAGATCGAGAGCGACGGCTCGCTCACCTCCAACGCCTTCCGCGACATCGGGTTCGCCGATGCGGGCCCCGGCGAGGCGATGCCCGGCGATCTCGTGCGCAAGAGCGGGCGGACGACGGGCGATACCTCGGGCGAGGTGATCGCGGTGGCGACGGACGTGATGGTGCCGGCGCAGGACGGTTTCTGCTGCGGGGCGCTGACGATGGTCGACCAGATCGTCTTTGACCCGACCAGCCCGATCCTGGGCGGCGATTCCGGCTCGGCGCTGCTCAGCCTCGAGCCCGAGTTCGCGTTCCAGGTCGTCGGGCTGATCTGGGGTTCGGGCGACAACGGCGACGGCTATGCCAACGACATCTCCCGCGTGCTGGACGCGCTCAACCTCACGCTCAACTTCACCAGCTGCCTGCAGAGCTGCCTGTTCTCGACCGCGGCCGAGGTGAGCGAACTGACCGCGCCGATGCCGGGCATGATCCGCGACGAGGGCGGGCTGGTCGAGCTTGGCCATCGCTTTCGCAACACCGTGCTGTCGCGGAGCAGCGAGGGCCGGCGGCTCACCTCGATGTACTACCAGTTCTCGGGCGAGGCGGTGGAGATCGCCCGGCGCAACCCGCCGCTGATGGCGCGCACGGCGGGGATGCTGATGCGCTATGCGCCCAAGCTGCGCGAGCTGGTGGTCGACGGGCAGACGCGGGTGACGAAACGCGATGTCGAGGCGGTCGAGGCGCTGCTGGCCGCCTATGGTCGCGGCGCGAGCCCGGCGCTGCGCATCGCGCTCCGCGAGGTCCGCGCCCGGATGACCGACCCGGCCGTGCAGCGGGGCCTCGGCGTGGTGATGGTCGAGCCCTGAGCCCCCCCCACCAACCGTCAGGCGAAGCGGTTCGTCTGGGGGAAGCCGCGGGGCGCCATGCGCCCGGCCGTGGCGCGCTTGGCGAGGTACTCGGCCAGCTCCTCGGCCCGCACGGTGCGGGTCTTGGAGCCCATGGGCCAGCTCAGCCCCTCGGCCAGCCGGAAGAGCCGCGCGTCCGAGAGCCCGCCGTCCTTGTACTTCTGCAGCCGCACGCCCTTGCCACGCGACATCTCGGGCAGCTCCTCCAGCGCGAAGACCAGCAGCTTGCGGTTCGCGCCCACGACGGCGACGTGATCGACGCCGCCGCCCTCGCCCGCCGGCGGCTCGGCCGCGACGACGGCAAGGCGCGCGCCGTCCTTGAGGTTCATCACCTGCCGCCCGCCCCGGGTCTGGGCCAGCGCCTCGTCGGCCGGCAGCATGAAGCCGTCGCCCGCGGTCGAGGCCACCAGGAAGCGCCCGCCCGCGCGGTGGATCGCCATGGCGACGATCTCGGCCTCCTGCGCCATCTCGGCGAGCAGGCGCACCGGCTCGCCCATGCCCCGACCGCCCGGCAGCCGGTCGCAGGTCAGCGTGAAGACCCGCCCGTCCGAGGCGAAGATCAGCAGCTTGTCGGCGGTCGTGGCGGTCAGGTGAAAGGCCGGCCCGTCGCCGTCCTTGAACTTGACCGGCTGCGCGGCGTCGCGGTGGCCCGTCAGCGCCCGGATCCAGCCCTGTTCCGAGCAGACCACCGTGATCGGCTCACGCTCGACCAGCGTGTCGGCGGCGATCTCGTCGGCGTCCGGCGGCGTCGCGAAGCCGGTGCGCCGCGCGCCCACGGGCCAGGGATCGCGCGCGGCCTTGGCCTCGGCCAGCGCGGCGGCGTCATAGAGATCGCCGAGCCCGCGCGGCGCGCCATGGTCCTTGATGACGGCGCGGATCTGGTCGGCGATCGTCTGCCACTGCGCCTCGTCCGAGGCGAGCAGCGCCTCCAGGCCACCCTGCTCCTCGATCAGCCGCTCGCGCTCGGCCCGGATCTCCATCTCCTCCAGCCGGCGCAGCGCACGCAGCCGCATGTTGAGGATCGCCTCGGCCTGTACCTCGGTCAGGAAGGCGCCCGTGCCGCCCGCACCGGGCCCCCAGTCCTCGGCCATGAGGGCGGGCTTGGGCTCGTCCTCGTTGCGGATGATCTCGATCACCCGGTCGAGGTTGAGATAGGCGACGAGATAGCCGCCCAGCACCTCCAGCCGCCCGGCGATCTTGGCCAGCCGATGGCGCGAGCGGCGCTGGAGCACGTCGCGGCGGTGATCGAGCCAGGCGCGCAGCAGGTCCGTCAGCCCCGCCACCCGCGGCGTCCGCCCGTCGATCAGCACCGTCATGTTGAACGGCACCCGCACCTCGAGGTCGGACTGGCGGAACAGCGTCTCCATCAGCGCCGTGGGGTCGATGTTGCGCGAGCGGGGCTCGAGCACCAGGCGCACGTCCTCGGCGCTCTCGTCGCGCACATCGGCCAGCGCCGCGACCTTGCGGCTGGTGACCAGGTCGGCCAGTCGCTCGACCAGCTTGGCCTTCTGCACCTGGTAGGGGATCTCGGTCACCACGATATGCCAGGTCCCGCGGCCGAGATCCTCGACCGTCCAGACCGCCCGCAGCCGCACGCCGCCCCGCCCCGTGCGATAGGCATCGGCGATGGTCGCCGCCTCGTCGACGATGGTCCCGCCCGTCGGAAAATCCGGCCCCGGCAGGAAGCGCATCAGCGTCTCGACCGAGGCGCCGGGATGCTCGATCAGGTGCAGCGACGCGCGGCAGAGCTCGCCCAGGTTATGCGGCGGGATCGAGGTCGCCATGCCCACCGCGATGC
>JBCBPG010000414.1:0-4665 GCA_039820865.1 Pseudomonadota bacterium | reverse complement strand
GCCAGGCAGGTCAGTCGCTCCAGCGTCACTCGGTCCGGCCCTCCCTTGCACCCGTCTTCACGAGCGGCGATCCCTCATGATTAGGAGATTGACCCCGGCCGGTCGACAACCGCGATCCGGGATACCGCTACGTCGCCCCGCCGGTCGGCGCCCGCGCTTGCGCCCGTCCGGAATTCGCCTATCCTCCGGCCAGCCTAGCGGCGAGAGCGCCCGGCTTCCATGGTCGGGCGACCTTGCGCGCGAGACCCGGGCCGACGGTCCCGAAGCGGGATCACGGGGGTCGGGCGGCGAACCGGTCGCAGGGACCGGGCCGGGCCTTCCGGGTGCAGGGGCAGGGCCACGGGCGGGGTCTCGGGCGGGGTCAGGGGCGGGGCGGATGCAGCTGATCCGGGACATGGACGCGCGCCTCGCCGCGCTGGTCGAGCCGCTGCGCCTGCCCCTCCTCGCTGCCGCCGTCGCGGTGACGCTCGGCTACATGCTCTACAAGCTCTGGGTCGGCCCGGGCGCCGATTTCGTCGATGCCGAGGTGTTCTGGGTCGCCGGACGGCTCTGGAACGAGGGCGCGAACCCCTACGATGTCGAAGTCCTCCGCGTCGGCATGGTGAGCCTGCTCGAGCGCGAGAGCCCCTCGGTCTGGGGCTACATGCCCCATTTCCACGCGATCGCGGGGCCGATGGCGCTGATGGATGTCGACACCGCGACCGCGGCCTTCACCGCGCTCAACCTCGCGCTGCTCACGGCGGCCGCGCTGCTGATCGGCGCCGCGGCCGACGAGACGGGCCGGGGCCGCATCCTGCTGGTCCCCGCCGCAGTCGCGCTTGCCTACCTGATGATGTCGACGCCGACGATCGAGATGGTGTTCCTCGGCCAGAGCCGGGGGCTGATGCTCTTTGCCATCGCGCTCTTCGCCTACGGTGCGCTCCGCGACCGCCCCGTCGCGGTGGCGGCGGCCCTGGTGATCGTCACGACCAAGCCGGATATCGGCCTCGTCTTCGTCGCCTACTGCCTGGCCGACCGGCGCTTCTGGCCCGCGCTCCTCGCCGGCGGCGTGGCCTCGCTGATCCTCGCGGCCTGGCCGCTCCTCCAGACCGGCCCGCTCGCCATCGCCGCCAGCATCGTCGACAGCCTCGGCACCTATGCGGGGACCGAGGCGAACTCCGCCTGGTACATGAACGGCGTGCGCCACCTGGCCTGGCAGGCGACGGGGGGCGGCGATATCGGCAAGACCGGGCCGGTGCTGCTGGCCTCGGCCCTCGCCTTCGCGGCCTCGCGGCTGGCGGCGACGCGCGCCGCCGATCGGGACGCGGCGCTCAGGGCAGGGGTGGCGCTGGCGACGCTGCTGGCGCTCAACTTCGCCTCGATCCACTTCAACTCGCTGATCCTGCTGACCGTGCTGCTGATCGCCTGGCGCACGGGGACCGGCGCGCTGCTCGCGCTTGTGGCGCTGGCGCTGACCTTCCGCTTCGTCGTGGTGGTTCGCCTTGCGGGGATCGACGCGATCACCCTCGGCGACCGCGTCTTCGTCTCGCTGCTGCTGGTCGCGGTCCTGGCGGCGACGGCCGCGCTCTTCGCCGTCGCCCTTCGCGCCCCTGCCGCCGCAGGCCCCCGGGGCCGGAGGCCCTGATGAGGCCGTGAGGCCCGCTCAGAGCTGGGGCAGCTTGCCGAGGATCGCCAGGAGCTCGTGCGCCGCCCGTTCGCGATGGGCCCGATAGGCCCGGCGCGCGCCCTCGGGATCGGCCGCCTCCAGCGCCTCCAGGATCCGCCGGTGCTCCTGGATCGAGCGCCAGGGCAGGTCACGCAGCCTCAGTGTCACGATCCGGGCGCGGTGCGCCTGGTCGACCATCGCCTGCACCACCGTCATGAGGCGGCGGTTGCCGTGCAGCGTCAGCAGCGTCCGGTGAAAGCGGTCGTCCTCGGCCGCCCAGGTGTCGAGATCGTTGCCGTCGAGCGCCTCCTCCATCCTGTCGGTCGCGGCGGACAGCGGATGGAGCGCCTCGCCATCCAGCCCGCGAAGCGCGAGCGCGGCCGCGGCGTCGGATTCGAGCGGGGTCAGGATCTCGTAGATCTCGCGCATGTCCTCGGCCCGGACCGGCAGGACGCGCGCGCCGCGGCGGGGGATCAGCTCGACCAGCCCCTCGGCCTCCAGCCGGATCAGCGCCTCGCGCACGGGCGTGCGGCTCATCCCGAGGCGGAGCGCGATCTCCGGCTCCGGCGCCTGGAAGCCCGGGGCCATGCGGTTCGACAGGATCTCGGCCTTCAGCCGCGCATAGGCATCGCTGACACGGGTCTGCTTCTGCGGCGTTTCCATCGGCGCATACTCCCTCGATCCTGACGCTGGCACGCTCTGCGCGCACCGTCAAATGTTTTAATGTATGCATTGACACACGCATTGAGATGGGCGGATGATGCCTCCAGCGAGCCCGCCACCTCGGCGCGGTCCGTGTCAAAGAACGAGAAAACGGGAGGGTACCGATGACCTTCGGAACGAAACTGGCGTCCGCCGCGCTGACCGCGGGGCTGCTTGTCGCGGCCGGCGGCGCGAGCGCCGAGACCGTGCTCAAGCTGCAGACCTCCACGCAGTCGGGCGCGTTCGAATACACGTACATCGCCGAGACCTGGGCCCCGCGGCTCGAGGCGATGACCGGTGGCGAGCTCTCGATCGAGTTCTTCCCGATCAACTCGGTGGTCGACCGCAAGGAGACGCCCGAGGCGGTGATGGCCGGCGTCCTCTCGGGCGACATGACGGCGGTGTCCTACTTCACCGGCCGCGACCCGGCCTATGCCATCCTGGGCGACCTGATCGCCGGCTACGACTCGGTCGACCAGGTGCAGACCTTCTGCCGCCACGGCGGCGGGCGCGATGCGCTGCAGGCGCTCTGGGACGCGCAGCTGCCGGGTGCGCTGCATGTCGTGGGCTGCGCCGCCGCCTCCAAGGAGGCGCTGGTCGCCAAGGTGCCGATCGAGGGTGTCGCCGATCTCGAGGGCATCAAGATCCGCTCGCCATCGGGCCTCGCCGCCACGGTCTTCCAGAAGGCCGGCGCCGCGCCGGTGTCGATGTCGCTCAGCGACGTCTTCACCTCGCTGGAAAAGGGCGTGATCGATGCGGCCGACGCCTCGGCCTACATCAACAACTCGACCAGCGGCTTCCACCAGATCGCGACCTACCCGCTCTACCCGGGCATCCACTCGATGGCCGTGCGCCAGCTCACGATCAACAAGGGCGTCTGGGACAGCATGACCCCGGCGCAGCAGGAGGTGCTCGAGGTCTGGTTCTACGCCACCTATGACGACGTGCGCCGCCAGCTGGACCTGCAGGACCGCGCGCAGGTCTCGGCCGACACCGCCGCCGGCGAGATCACGGTGATCGACTGGCCGCAGGCCGAGCGGGACAAGTTCCGCGCCATCGCGACCGAGGCCTGGGAGGAGACCGCCGACAAGTCGCCGGCCGCCCGCGCCGCGCTCGATGCGCATTACGGCTACATGAAGGCCATCGGCCTCCTGAAGTAACCGCGCCCCTGCCGGCGGGCCCCGTGCCCGCCGGTCCACCGGGCCAGGCGGGATCGATCAGATGCAGCACTTCGTCGACGGCATGGGGAGGATCAGCGTCTTCCTCGGCAAGGCCTGCGGCATGTTCTACGCCGCCGCCATCGCGCTCTCGGTCTACGAGGTGTTCATGCGCTACGCCCTCGGCGCGCCGACCTCCTGGACCTCCGAGACCATCATGGTCCTGGTCGCCACCGCCTGGCTGTTCTGCGTGGGCGTCGTGACCCAGCAGCGCCGCCACATCACCGTCACCACCATGGAGCTGCTGGTCGGCCCCGTGATCTGGCGGCGGATGCAGCGGGTCGCCATCGTGCTGTCGCTCTTCGCCGTCCTCGGCATGGCGATCATGCTCTGGGGACCGATGGTCAAGGTGCTGCAGTCGCCCCAGACCACGGGCAGCGCCTTCGACCCGCCCGCGCCGACCTACATCAAGACCGCGTTCTTCGCCGCCGCCTGCCTCTACTTCCTGCAGCTGCTCGCGAACCTGCTCACGCCGCAGAAGGCGCTGGCCGGGCCCGTCGGCACCGGGGTCGAGTGATGGGCATCGAACTCATCACCCTGGCCATCGTCCTGGCGCTCTTCACGCTGATGGCCATCGGCGTGCCGCTCGGCGCCTCGACGCTGCTGATCTCGGTCTCCACCGCCTATCTCGCCTTCGGCACCAACGGCTTCATCCTCGTGACCTCGGCCGTGACCAAGGTGATGGACAAGCAGGCGCTGATCGCCGTGCCCTTCTTCGTCTTCATGGCCAACATCATGGAGCGATCCGGCGTCGCCAAGGAGCTGTTCAACTCCATGGCGATCCTCGGCGGGCGCATGAAGGGCGGCGTCGCGGTGCAGACCTGCCTGGTCGCCGTGATCCTGGCCGCCATGTCGGGCGTGGTCGGCGGCGAGATCGTGCTGCTCGGCGTCATCGCGCTGCCCCAGCTCTTCCGCCTCGGCTACGACCGCAAGCTCTCGATCGGCGTGCTCTGCGCCTCGGGCTCGCTGGCCACGCTGATCCCGCCCAGCGTCGTGCTGATCGTCTATGGCGCCGAGGCGAACGTCTCGATCAAGGACCTGTTCACCGCGGGCGTGATGCCCGGCATCCTGCTGGCCTCGCTCTACATCGTCTACGTGCTG
>JBCBPG010000413.1:0-4667 GCA_039820865.1 Pseudomonadota bacterium | reverse complement strand
TCGCTGGGGGCGCCGGCGAGCGAGACGGTGACGCTGAGCTATGCGACGGCCGACGGGACCGCGGTCGCGGATACCACCAGCGACACCGCCTGGGACTACCACGAAACCACGGGCACGCTGGTCTTCGCCCCGGGCGAGCAGACCAGGACCGTGACGGTCGCGGTCCACCCCGACACCCTGGTCGAGGAGACCGAGACCTTCACGCTCAGCGTCAGCGGCGAGGGCATCACCGGCACGCTGGACGCCACCGGCACCATCCTCGACAACGACGTGGCGGAGCCCGATGGCGGCGGGTCGGATGACGACCATTCGGGCCATGGTGGCATGTCGTCGAGCTATGTCGACATCACCACCTTCGGCACCTTCCACGGCTCGTCCAGCCATACCGGCCATGGCGATCTGGCGGGCGGGCGGACGCCGATCACGACCGAGGCGATGGAGGCCTATAACGGTCTGCGCGCCTTCCTCGGCCTCGGCCCGCTTGCGATCGACGCTGTCGGGACCTGGGCCTTCGCCAACGGGCTGACCAACAACACCACCGCCTATGGCGACGACCTGCAGGGCGTCGGCCTCTGGTACGCGATGCAGGCGGCCAAGGTCGGCTGGATCGACGACGACGCCTTCGACCCGCAGATCCTGGCCGACATCCAGCGCGAGGCGCGCCTCGGCGACCCGGCCGACGTGATGGCGATGGTCGACGCCCACGGCCACGAGGGCTTCGGCGACTACCTGCGTGCGACCGACACGGTCGACCACTTCGTCAACACGCTCAAGATGGAGCCCCATTACGGCGGCTGGATGCACGGGCGCACGCATGGCGGCCTCGGCCTGCCGGGCGAGAACGGCGGCACGGTCGCCACGGCCCATGACGTCAACCACCTGACGGTGCTGAGCCACGACCAGACCAGACCCTTCATGAACGACACCTTCGACTGGCCGCAATGGCCGGCGCTGGAGGTGGCGCACCAGGACGTCATCGACTACTTTCAGGCCATCGTGGTGCTGGGCGATCCGCTGGGCGACGCGCTGCCGGCCGGAACGACGGGCGTCACGCCGCCCGACCCCGAGCCCGTACACGAGGTCATTGGCGAGGCGGGCATCCTCACCTTCACCCAGCCCGACCGCGACACCTGGATCCGCGTCGACTTCGCGACCGAGATCGAGAATGCGACCGTCGTCATGGGGCCGGTCACCGCGAACGGCGGCCAGCCGCTCACGCTGCGGGTGCGTGATGTCGATGCGACGGGCTTCGAGGTCCAGATGGACGAATGGGCCTATCTCGACGGCTTCCACATCGAGGAGAGCGTGAGCTGGCTGGCGGTGGCCGAGGGTACGCATGTGCTCGCCGACGGCCGCAGCCTCGCCGCCGGCACGACGTCGGGCGACCACGCCTGGGCGACCCAGAGCTTCGCCACCACCTTCGACACCGGACCGGTCGTGCTGGCCCAGGTGACCAGCGACAACGGCCCGGACCAGGTGACCACCCGGCTCGACGCCGTCGACGCCACCGGCTTCGACTTCCGGCTGCAGGAGGAGGAGGCCAAGGACGGCACCCACACCACCGAGAGCGTCTCATGGGTCGCGGTCGAGACCGGCAGCGACGGCGTCCTTGCCGGGCGCACCGGCAACACGGTCAGCCACGAGCTGGAGAGCATCGACTTCGCCGACAGCTTCGACGCCACGCCCGCCTTCCTGGCCGCGATGCAGACGACCAACGGCACCGACACCGCCACCCTGCGCCAGGACACGACCTGGTCGGCCGAGGGCGCCCGCGTACGGATCGAGGAGGAGACGTCGCGGGACGACGAGGTCTGGCATCTTGACGAGAACGTGGGCTTCGTCGCGCTCGACACCGGGCTCCTCCACGGCGAGACGCTCGCCTGAGCCCGCCTGGCCGGGCCGGGCCGGGATGGGGTCTGGGGGGCGGGGGCGTTTGCCTGGCCGCCTGCCGGCGGGCTAGAGGTAGGGTCCCGCCGGCGCTCCGGCTGACGGCGGGTTCCTTGAGACGCGCCACCCAGCGGACCGCCGCATGAGCTTCACCCAGAGCGAGACGCCGGCCGCCTTCCCAGGGCTCCGGCACGCTTTCCAGCGCCAGGCCGGGGGCCGCGACGATGCTCGACCTGGCGTTTGACTGGTTCCGCAACAAGGGGGGCGACCGCGCCATCCTGCTGCGCAACGTCGCCTGGGCCTACCACTTCCTGGGAGCCGCCGGCTTCGTCGGCAGCGACCTCGACACCCTGCGCGAGCGTGTCGCCCGCGCGGGCGATGCGATGCGGGCCGCGGGGCTCGAGAACACGCACCATGCCTGGGCGCTGCTCTATGACCGGCTGGCCGACTGGCCCGATCTCGCCGGCTACTTTCTGGAGGGCTGCGCCAGCGATCCGGTGATCGGCTTCGAGCTGTCGCGGGCCCAGAAGGCGCTGCTGACAGGCGAGGGGCGGCGCTATGTCGACCTGCGCACCCACCCGGTCCGCTTCCTGCCCGACTATTTCTTCGCGGCCGCGACCAACGACCCGGCACTGCACGAGCGGCTGGCCACGCTCCAGCCACCGCGCCGCTATGTCGACCAGCATGTCCACCTTGCCAGGGCGCGCGCGGCGCGGCGCTACCACGACCGCCTCGACCCCGCGCGGGACGTGGTGTTCTTCGGCCAGACCGCCGTCGACAGCTCGCGCATCCGGGACGGCGCGCTGGTCGACGACCTCTACATCCTGCTCGAGGTCGAGGCCCGCCTCGCCGCCGGCCCCGGGCGCCTGCACATCAAGCACCATCCGCACGAACAGCTGCCCCCGCCGCTCCTGCGCGAACTGAAGGCGCTCGGCGGGCGGGAGATCGCGACCGCCACCTACGACCTCCTGAGCGTGCCCGGCCTCGGCGTGATGGCGCTCTCCTCCTCGGTCTGCCACGAGGCCCGCTACTTCGACGCCGCGCCGCTCAGCTTGCTCGACATGGGCGAGCCCGTCGCCATGATCGGCGAGGGGACCGTCCCCGGGGACTATGTGATGATGCCCGCCAACGCGCACACGCCCGGGATCTGGGACTATCTCCGCCATGGCGGCCCGGTGCCGGACTGCGCCTATCCCGCGCTCGCCACGCCGTTCCGGGCGGCGTCGGGCCTGGCCTGGGGCTGACGTGCTCTACCTCGACATCACGCGCCTGCTGAGCCGCCTGGACGCGCCGACGCCCACCGGGATCGACCGCGTCGAGTTCGAGTATGCGCGCCACTGCCTGGCGACCGGCGCCCGCTTCGTCGCCCAGACCTCGACGCAGTTCGTCGAGGCCCCGGTCTGGCTGGTGCGCCGGGTTGTCGAGCACCTCGCGGCGCGCTGGCACGAGGGCGCCGCGACGGACCCCGCGATCGCCCATGCGGTGGCGCGCTGGCAGGCGCAGAGCGAGGTGTCGCGCGACGTCAGCCCGGTCGACCGCTTCCTGGCCGAGCTTGCGCGCAGCCGCGGTCCCGACCGCCGGGCGATGATCCTGAAGGAAGAGCAGGCGATCCGCGCCCGCGCGCGCCGCATCCCCTGGCCCCTGACCGCCGCCGCCCTCTACCGTGCACCGGGGCTGCTGCGATGGCTGCTGGTGCGCCGGCGGGGCGAGGACGGGCGCGGGCCGGCCCTCCTGGTCAACCCGGTCGCGGCACGCAACGTCTATCTCAATGTCGGCCATGTCGGCCTGCATCGCGCGGGCCTGTTCCAGCGCCTTGCCCGGACCCGGGGCCTCGTGAAGGCGATCTATGTCCATGACATCCTGCCCGTGTCCAACCCCGAGCTCTTCAGGAAGGGCGTCGACAGCGGGCACCGGCTTCGACTGAAGACCATCGAGGACTGCGCCGACCTCGTCTTCGCCAACTCGCGCTTCACCCGTGACGAGATGCAGCGCCACGTCCCGGGGATCGCGGTGCGCGCCGTGCTGGAGATCGGCGTCTCGGTCCCCGCGGTGCCTGCCGCCCCGGTGCCGGCGCGCGCGCGCCGCGGTTTCGTGACCATCGGCACGATCGAGCCGCGGAAGAACCATCTCTGGCTGGTGCGCGCCTGGCTCGACCACTGCCGCGACCGGCCCGACCTCGACCCGGAGGACGTCCTCACGATCTATGGCAAGCGCGGCTGGCTGGCGGACGAGGACCACGACGCGCTGATGCGCCTGATCGAGGGGTCCGACCGGGTGCGCCTCGTCTGCGGCGCGGACGATGCGGCGGTGGCGGACGCGCTGGCCCATGCGCGCGCCTATGTGACCGCCGCCCCGGTCGAGGGCTGGGGCATGCCGCTGGCCGAGAGCCTGGCGCTGGCCACCCCCGTGATCGCCGCCGACATCCCTGCCCATCGCGAAGTGACCAGGGGCCTCGCCCGCTTCTTCGCGCCGGGCGATGCAGCGGGGCTGCGGGCCGGCTTCGATGCCATGCTGGATCCCGGGACGCAGGCGAGCGAGATCGAGGCCGCCGCCCGCTTCGTGCCCTGGGACTGGCCGTCCCATTTCGCCCGCCTCCGATCCGCCCTGGACAGCGCCCCCCACGCGCCACCGAGCAAGGCCCACCACAGACCACCCGCCGGACGTCACCAAGCGTAACCCGGCACCGACCCAACGGAACTCACTCAGCTTCGGTCCGTCTTCCAGCGTGCTTCGACGGGTGTTGGAAACGCAAACGCCGCCCCGGGGGGCGGCGTTCAAGC
>JBCBPG010000412.1:0-4669 GCA_039820865.1 Pseudomonadota bacterium | reverse complement strand
GGCAATCGCCGACGGGCGCCCTAGGCGCGGCGGACCATGCATCGGCGGAGCGCGTTCGAACGCTTGAGGCGAGCCGAGACAGCAGGTTCCAGAGCGATGTCCGGCCGAACGGACACGCCCGCTCTCGCCCCCTCCCACGTCATTGTTGCCGTGATCCCGTTACCTTTCAGCGAACGCTGCTGGAGGCGCGGACGCAACGGGATGTTCATGCGCGTGGGCCTATGCTGACGCGGGTGGGCAGGGCGCCCGTGCTCAAGTCCGGTTGGAACCCGCCCCAGACCATCGCATCGGGCGGCAACGACAACTCTGCATGGGTCTTCAACGCCGTGCTGATCGTCGAGGGCGACAGGGCACAGACCCCCTGGGCCGGGTCCCCCCGTGTGCCGGCGCCTCACCCGGTCGCGTGTCCGGGGCGCTTGCTTGTATCGCCTGGAGAGGCCCGCATGCCCCGTCCGGACCTCTGGGCAGGCGTGCGCCTGTGGCGCGGGCGCTACTCGACCGTCACCGATTTGGCGAGGTTGCGGGGCTGGTCGACGTCGGTGCCCTTGGCGAAGGCGGTGTAGTAGGCCAGCAGCTGGACCGGAATGGCGTAGACGATCGGCGCAATCCAGGCCGGCACGGTGGGCAGGCGGAGTGTTGCCCAGGCGTGCTCGCCCGCCTCGTTGATCCCCTCGGTGTCCGAGATCAGCACCACGCGTCCGCCGCGGGCCATGACCTCCTGCATGTTGGAGACGGTCTTGGCGAAGAGCTGGTCGCGCGGCGCCACCACCACGACGGGCACGGTCTCGTCGACCAGCGCGATGGGGCCGTGCTTGAGCTCGCCCGAGGCATAGCCCTCGGCATGGATGTAGCTGATCTCCTTCAGCTTGAGCGCGCCCTCGAGCGCGATGGGGTAGAGCGCGCCACGGCCGAGGTAGAGCACGTCCTGCACGGCCGAGAGCTCCTGGGCGAGCGCGCGCACGTCGCTCTCGACGCCGAGCGCCTGGGTCGCGAGATGGGGCAGCTCGGCCAGGTCGCGGGCATGGCGGGCCTCGGCCGCGGCGTCCAGCCGGCCGCGGGCGCGCGCGGCGACGAGGGCGGCGGTGGCCAGCACCATCAGCATCGCGGTGAAGGCCTTGGTCGAGGCGACGCCGATCTCGGGGCCGGCGAGCAGCGGCAGCGTCACGTCGGCCTCGCGTGCGATGGCGCTGGTCGGCACGTTCAGCACGGCCGCGCGGTGGGTGAGCCGTCCGCTGGCATGGCGCATGGCGGCCAGCGTGTCGGCCGTCTCGCCCGACTGGGAGATGAAGAGCCCGGCCTCGGTGCCCAGCAGCGGGTGCTCGCGGTAGCGGTATTCCGAGGCGATGTCGGCCTCGCAGGGCAGCCCCGCCAGCGCCTCGAACCAGTACTTCGCCACGCGACCTGCCAGCGCCGCAGTGCCGCAGCCGATCAGCAGGAGGCGGGACATCCCGGCCCAGGGCAGCGCCTCGGCCGGCGAGGTGATCGCGTCACGCCCGGGGGTGAGCGAGCGCTCGGCCAGTCGCGCCAGCACTGCCGGCTGCTCGTGGATCTCCTTGAGCATGAAGTGGCGGTAGGGCCCCTTGTCGGCCAGCGCCGTGTCCAGCGCGACATGGCTCTCGCCCCGCTCGACCGGGCGGCCGGCCGCGTCGCTCACCCGGGCGCCGGCGCGGGTGAGGGTGACGCGGTCGCCCTCCTCGAGGAAGGTGATCCGGTCGGTCATGGGCGCGAGCGCCTCGGCCGAGGAGGCGAGGAACATCTCCCCCTCGCCCCAGCCGACGGCCAGCGGCGAGCCCAGCATGGCGCCGATCATCAGGTCCGGGTGGCCGTCGAACAGGAAGGCGAGCGAAGAGCTGCCCTCGAGGCGCGGCAGGACGGCATGGACCGCCGCCTCGGGCCCGTCGCCCTCGGCGAGGCGCCGGGCGACGAGGCGGGCGACGACCTCGGTATCGGTCTCGGTCTCGCAGGCGATGCCGGCGGCGGCGAGTTCCGCCCGGAGCGCCGCGTGGTTCTCGATGATGCCGTTATGGACGACATGCACGGGGCCCGCGGTGTGGGGATGGGCGTTGCCCTCGGTCGGCGCGCCGTGGGTGGCCCAGCGGGTGTGCCCGATCCCGGTCGAGCCGTGCACCGGGTCGGCGGCGACGTGGTCGCGCAGCGCCACGAGCTTGCCAACCGCGCGGCGGCGCACCAGCACGCCGTTCTGCATGACCGAGATGCCGGCGCTGTCATAGCCGCGGTATTCCAGCCGCCGGAGCGCGTCGAGCAGGCGAGGCGTCGCCTCCATCTGGCCGAGGACGCCGATGATGCCGCACATGGGTCTCTCCTGAAGCTCAGCCCTTGGCCTTGCGCGCGAGCAGCACCTTGCGCAGCCGCGCCGCCGCGCCCTCGCGGTTGTCCTGGGGGGTGCGCGCGATCGCGAGCGCGTCGCCCGGCACGTCGCGCGTGACCACCGTGCCGGTCGCGACATAGGCGCCGTCGGCCACCGTCACCGGCGCGATCAGCGAGGAATTGGTGCCGATGAAGGCGCGCGCGCCAATGGTCGTGCGATGCTTGTTCACGCCGTCGTAGTTGCAGGTGACGGTGCCCGCGCCGAGGTTCGCCCCGGCCCCCACGGTCGCATCGCCCACATAGGTGAGATGCGCGGCCTTGGCGCCAGGGCCGAACTCGACCTTCTTCATCTCGACGAAGTTGCCGATGCGGGTGTCCGCGCCGATGGCGCAGCCGCCCCGGAGCCGCGCGAAGGGCCCGATGACCGCGCCCGCGCCGATGCGCGTGTCGGCCAGGTGGCAGAAGGCCTCGATCCGCGCGCCGCCCTCGACATGGACGCCGGGCGCGAAGACGACACTGGGCCCGACCGTCACGTCCGGCTCCAGCACCGTGTCATGGGCGAGGTGGACGGTCGCGGGGTCGGTCAGCGTGGCGCCGGCGACCATGGCGGCGTGGCGTGCGCGGGCCTGCCAGGCGGCCTCGGCCCGCGCCAGCTCGGCGCGGTCGTTGACGCCCAGCGTCTCGGCCTGCTCGCAGAGAACGGCGGCGGCCGGCAGCCCCTCGGCGACGGCCAGGCCCGGCAGGTCGGTCAGGTAGAACTCGCCCTGCGCGTTGTCGTCGGTCACGCGGGTCAGGAGCCGCAGCATTGTCGCCGCATCGCCCGCCATGACGCCCGAGTTGCAGGTGGTGATTGCCAGTTCCGCCTCGGTCGCGTCCCTAGCCTCGACGATCCGCTCCAGCCCCGCGGGGCCGATCACCAGCCGGCCGTACCGCCCCGGCGCCCCGGTCTCGAAGCCCAGCACGCTGACCGCGGGCGGCCCCGCGGGCGTGGTCGCGGCCCTCAGCCGCGCCAGCGTCTCGACCGTCAGGAGCGGGGTGTCGGCATAGAGGACCAGGAGATCGCCCTCGAAGCCCTCGAGCGCCGGTGCGGCCTGCAGCACGGCGTGCCCCGTGCCCCGCTGTTCGGCCTGCAGGCATATCGAGACGTCCGCGCGATGGGCGCGTGCCTCGGCCGCCACCGCCTCGGCCCCGGCGCCGACGACCACCGCCAGCCGCTCGGGCGCCAGCGCTGCCGCCGTCGCCATGACATGCCCCAGCATCGAGCGCCCGGCGATCGCGTGCAGCACCTTGGGCCGGGTCGAGCGCATGCGCGTGCCCTTGCCGGCGGCCAGCACCACCACGGCCAGCGGTCGGGCGGTGCCCGGGGCCCTGTCATCGTACGGAGTCATGCGCCCCCCGGGTCGCAACTGTCGGGCGCCTCCCTTAACGCGGGCGCCGGGGCCGCGGAAGCGCCCGCGTCGCCGGCCGCCGGTAAGAAACTGTTTCCGATCGTTGCGCCTGTCGCGTAGGCCGGGCGGGCGGCGAGGGGGGAAACGATGCGCGGCGCGATCTTCGACCTGGACGGCACCATCGCCGACACGGCCGCCGACCTGCTGGCCGCCGCCAATGTCGCCTTCGCGCCGCACGGCCTGCCGCAGCTGACGCTGCCGCGCGACCGCGCCCACGCGATGAAGGGCGGACGCTCGATGATGGGCCGCTCGCTCGCACTGGCGGCCGGCGGCGCGACCGAGCGTCCCGACCTCGTCACCCCCGCGCTGTTCGAGGCCGTCTATCCGCGCCTGCTCGACGCCTATGGCGAGGCACTTGCCGTCCATACCCGCCCCTTCGCGGGGCTCGAGGCCTGTCTCGACGCGCTGGAGGCCGAGGGCTGGCGTCTCGGCGTCTGCACCAACAAGCCCGAGGGGCTGGCGCTGGGCGTCCTCGAGGCGCTGGGCCTGCGCTCGCGCTTCGGCGCGATCCTCGGCGCCGACAGCCTGCCCGTGCGCAAGCCCGACCCCGAGCACTTCCGCGAGACCGCAAGGCGCATCGGCGCCGATCCCGCCCGCTCGGTCATGCTGGGCGACACCGCGACCGACCGCGAGACCGCCCGCGCCGCCGGCGTCCCCTGCGTGCTGATGGTCCACGGCCTCGCCCGCGCGCCGCTCGAGGCCCTCGCCCCCGAGGCGCTCGCCGAACATTTCGACGACGTCCCCCCCCTCCTCGCCCGCCTCGTCCCCGCTTGACCCCCACCGCCCCCGGGCGTATGAGCGCTGCCCGGGGGCGGTTAGCTCAGTTGGTAGAGCACAGTGTTCACATCGCTGGGGTCACTGGTTCGAGCCCAGTACCGCCCACCATTCCTTCC
>JBCBPG010000411.1:0-4677 GCA_039820865.1 Pseudomonadota bacterium | reverse complement strand
GCCGTGCGCACGGCATCGACCAGCACCGCGCGCGCGGGATCGGCGCCGACGGCGGCCAGCGTCGTGGCCGGGATCGCGGCCGGGTCGGGCACGCGGCGCTGCGAGAGCGGCGGCAGCGGGCGCCGCCCCGCGGGGCCGGGATCGTTGGCCGCCGCACCGGGCCTCTCGCTCTGGAAGCGATAGCGCCCCGGCGGCGCAAAGGGCTGGCGCTCGCTGAACGGGTCCATCTCGTGGATGAAGGGATAGGCGTCCTCGGCCAGGTAGGGCAGCGAGGTCAGCGGCAGGCGGTAACCGCCCGAGGCGTCGCCCGGCGCCAGGAAGAGCTGTCCCCGCCGCGTCCGCCAGCGCTCGGTGTCCCAGCGGTAGAGCCGGCGCGGTCCGCGCCGCGCGGTCGCCCGGGACTGCGCCAGCTGGCAGGGCAGCACGATGCAGGTCGGCCGGCCGAGCCCGCGATCGAAGGCCTGCGCCATCTGCCGCCGCTCCAGCGGGTCGTCGAGGTTGTTCTCGGCCGGTTTGAGGTTCTCCGGCAGCCGGCCCTCGAGGAACATGTAATAGGCCGGGTCCTCGTAGGCCGGCACCGCGGTGTCGTCGGGCAGCTCCAGCGCCTCGGTCAGCGCGGCGGCGAAGCGCTGGGCGTCCTCGATGCCCGCCTTACCCTCGCCCTCGGGCGCGATCAGGTCCGGCTCCTCCCAGAGCGGGTAGCCGTCGGCCCGCCAGTAGAGCCCGAAGGCCCAGCGCGGCAGCTGCTCGCCCGGGTACCACTTGCCCTGCCCGTAATGCAGCACGCCGCCGGGGGCAAAGGCATCGCGCAGCCGCCGCATCAGCCGGTCGGCGTAGAAGCGCTTGGTGGGCCCGACGGCGCCGGTGTTCCACTCGTCCGCATCGCGGTCCGAGGCGCTGACGAAGGTCGGCTCGCCCCCCATCGTCAGCCGCACGTCGTCGGCTGCCAGCCGGGCATCGACCGCGCGGCCGGCGGCATCGATCTTCGCCCATTCCGTGTCGGTGAAGGGCAGCGTGATCCGCGGCTCCTCACGCACCCGCCGCACCTCCATGTGGTGCGAGAAGTCGACCTCGGCCCGGGTATGCGCGCCCGTGATCGGGGCTGCGGAGGAGGGCGAGGGCGTGGCCGCCAGCGGGATATGCCCCTCGGCCGCGAAGAGCCCCGAGGTCGGGTCGAGCCCGATCCAGCCCGCACCGGGCGCATAGACCTCGGTCCAGGCATGGAGGTCGGTGAAGTCCGCGTCCGGCCCCGACGGCCCGTCCACCGCCTTCACGTCGGGCGTCAGCTGGATGAGATAGCCCGAGACGAAGCGCGCCGCGACGCCCAGCCGACGCATCAGGTGCACCAGCAGCCAGGCCGAATCGCGGCACGAGCCGAGCGCCTTGACCAGCGTCTCCTCCGGCGTCTGCACGCCGGGCTCCATGCGGATCGTATAGCCGACCGCCTCCTGCACCGCGCGATTGATGGCGACCAGCCAGTCGATCGTGCTCTCGTCCGCGCGCGGCAGGGTGGAGAGCAGCGCCTCGAACTTCGGCCCGTACGCCGCCTCCAGCTCGAAATACGGCGCCAGTTCCTTGGCGAGCGTGTCGCCATAGGCGAAGGGGAAGGCGTGGGCGTGCTCCTCGAGGAAGAAGTCGAACGGGTTCACCGCGGCCATGTCCGCGACGAGGTCGACGGTGACCTGGAATGCCGCGATCGGGTCGGGAAAGACGGCGCGCGCCAGCCAGTTGCCGAACGGGTCCTGCTGCCAGTTCAGGAAATGTCCCTCGGGCTCGATCTTCTGGCTGAACGACAGGATATGCGTGCGCGAATGCGGCGCCGGGCGCAGCCGGATCACCTGCGGCCCCATCGTCACCCGGCGGTCATAGGCATAGCGCGTCCGGTGGGTGATCGCGGCGTTGATGCTCATGGAAAGGCCTCCGGGCGGCGGGCGCGGGCCGCGTGGGGGCGGGGAATGTTGCGCCGCATCCTGTATCGGCCGCATGGTCCATGCCCGCAACAGCCTTGGACGCCCCCCTCCCGCCCGCCGTCGCCACCGCCCCCTGGGTGGCCCAAGGGCGGCTCCAGGGTGGCCCAAGGGCGGCCGAGGCACGATCCCAACCCTGGGTGGACGCGCCCCCTCCCGCGTCAGGATATGGCCGACTCGCTGAACGTACCGCTAACCTGCAGCCCGGGCGTGGCGTTCGAATGACGGGCAGCGTTCGCGGAAAAGTCACCTGTTCGGGTGAAGACTGACGCGGGAGGGGGCGCGCCCCGCCATGGAGCGCGGCGCCCCGACGCCCGAGGGAGGACGAGGATGGAGATCACGCGCGCGGGCAGCCGCCCGACCCGCCGGCCGGAGGCCGCCTATTTCACCGGCGAGGTGCTGATGGACCCGATCGTCACCGCGCCGGCGCCCGCGCGGATCCGCGCGCTCGCCGTCCACTTCGCCCCCGGCGCGCGGACCAACTGGCACACCCACCCGCTGGGCCAGACGCTGCATGTCCTCTCGGGCACCGGCCGGATCCAGAGGGAGGGCGAGGCGGTGCAGGAGATCCGCCCCGGCGACACCGTCTGGATCGCGCCGGGCGAGCGGCACTGGCACGGCGCAGCGCCCGCGACGGCGATGACCCATCTCGCGATGCAGGAGGACGACGGCACCGGCACCGACTGGCAGGGGCCGGTGGACGACGCCACCTATACCGCCACGCCCGAGTGACAGCGGCGGCGCCCCGCCCGGGCGCCACCACGCCCGGATGACAGCGGCGGCGCCCCGCCCGGGCGCCGCCGCCTCGCCCCTCCACAGGGCCCCCCGCAGGGATCTCCTGGTCCAACCCGACCCGCCGCCGGGCGCGGGGTCAGGGCGCGGGGTCAGAGCGCGCTGCACACCCCGCGGCTCGAGCGCTGCGTCTCCGGATCGGCGCCCGTCGTCATGCTGAAGCCACCGTCCACCATCGCCGTCATGCGCGTGTTCCAGCCCGAGCAGCGCAGCACGTCCACGTCGTCGTCGCTGGCGATCGGGTCGACCCGTTCGGCGCAGGACAGCGGCAGATCCGCATCGCCCGTCGCCATGTTGCGCATCAGATAGCAGGCGCGGTGGCCGGGTTCATAGCCCGCGGCGGCGCGCACATCCGGATGGCGGCAGGTCCCTGCCGGGTCGCTGACGATCGCGTAGACATCCGTCAGCGGGTCGCGCTGGCTGCCGAACAACCAGTTGCCGCTGCCGATGCTGACGCTCTGCTCCTCGCAGACCAGCGCCGCGGCGCCCGCGCCCTCCAGGGCATCGGCGCTCGCCTGCATCGTCACCTGTCGCGCGTCCACTGCCGCTGTGATGAAAATATAGCCGGCGGAAATTGCCGCGGCCGCTCCGATCTTCCACATAACGCACCTCAACCCACGCAAAAACCTTGCATGGACTGGAGTACGTGGCCGTTCAGGATTGCTCAACGCCATTCCCATTTTCGTTTTTTTCGTCACGACTTGTGGTTGTAACGCGCAATCGGTGGCGGGTGACTGTCTCACGGTGAACGGCACTCAAGTCATAATTGATGAACCGCATCGGCGAATCATCGACCAAATGAAGGCGACTTCAGGGAACTGCGCCCAGCCGTACTGGTTCCTGTGCCGCATAATGGCCGCTTGAGGCCCCCCACCGCCCGCAGGCCGCAACGCGTCGTTGAAAGCCCTCCGCCGATCGGCTAGCCCATCCGCGGGGGAAAGGGCTCGCCGCGCGTCCGCGCGGGGGCCATGCATCGTTGGGCAGTCCTTGGGGGGAACGATGGGCCTGGACGTCGAAGCGCTCGCCATTCCGGAGGTGCGGGTGATCCGGCCCCGGAAGTTCGGCGATCATCGCGGCTTCTTCTCGGAGACCTACAACAGGCGCGCCTTCGCCGAGGCCGGGATCGATCTCGACTTCGTGCAGGACAACCACTCGCTCTCGGGCGAGGTCGGCACGATCCGCGGGCTGCACTACCAGTCGCCGCCCTTCGCGCAGGACAAGCTGGTGCGCGTGGTCAGGGGCGCGATCCTCGACGTCGCCGTCGATATCCGCCGGGGCTCGCCGACCTTCGGGCAACACGTCGCCGCGAAGATCACGGCCGAGGACTGGAACCAGATCCTCGTGCCCGTCGGCTTCGCCCACGGCTTCGTCACGCTCGAGCCGGGGACCGAGGTGATCTACAAGGTCACCAACTACTACGCCCCCGACTGCGACCACGGGATCCTCTGGAACGACCCGGCGCTGGCGATCGACTGGGGCACCGACACGCCGGTCCTCTCCGACAAGGACCACAAGCAGCCCAAGCTCGCCGACATCACCCCGCCCTTTGCCTACGAGGCCGCCTGATGCGCGTCACCGTCACCGGCGCCGGCGGCTATATCGGCTCGATCCTGGTCCCGATGCTGCTCGAGGCAGGACACGAGGTGGTCGCGCTCGACCGCTTCTTCTTCGGCGACACGCTGGGCGAGAACCCGGGGCTCACCAAGCGCAAGGCCGACAGCCGTTTCCTGACCGTCGAGGATTTCGAGGGCTCGGACGCGGTCATCGACCTCGTCGCCATCTCCAACGACCCCTCGGGCGAGGAGTTCCGCAAGGAGACGCTGGCGATCAACTGGCGCGCCCGCGCCTCGACCGCGGCGCTGGCCAAGGAGGCCGGCTGCACCCGCTACGTCCTGCCCTCGTCCTGCTCGATCTACGG
>JBCBPG010000410.1:0-4681 GCA_039820865.1 Pseudomonadota bacterium | reverse complement strand
GCCGCTCGCCAACCTGCACTACGACGACCTCCACGCCCAGCGTCAGCCGGTTGTCGGGCTGGGGCATGTCCTCGCCCGTGATGAACAGGCCCGCGACATGGGTATAGGCCTCCATGAACGCCGCAAAGTCGCGCCCCCACCAGCCGGGATCGACGAAGGCGGCGGTGGCGGGCAGGCCCATGGCGTTGAGCTCGATGTAATAGCCGCCGACGAAGCCGCGTGAGGGGTCGTTGACCGCCATCTCGGTGACCAGCCCGCCCATGGTCTCGCCGCGATACATCCGCACCGGCTTGTCGAAGACCGACCAGACGGTCGCGATGATGTGGCGCAGGTAATGCCGGCCGACATGGCCCCAGCCGTTGGCGAGCCCGCCCGGAAAGCGCGCGCTGGTCGAGTGCAGGAGCAGGCGCGAGCTCTCGACGCAGTTGGCGGCCAGCACGACGGCGCGCGCCTTCTGGCGATGCTCGACGCCCTCGCCGTCGGCATAGACGACGGCACTGGCGCGCCCGTCCTCTCCGTGCTCGATCCGCACCGCCCGGCTTTCGGGGCGGAGGTCCAGCCGGCCGGTGGCCAGCGCGCGCGGGATCTCGACATAGAGCGTCGACCACTTGGCCATGGTCTTGTCGCCCTGCACCGTGAAGCCAGAGAGGTCGGTGGCGGGGCGGCCGTCGAAGGGCGCGCTGTTGATCGCGTGGCGCCCGGTCGTCACGCTGTCGAAGCCCAGCGCCCTGGCCCCGTGGTACATCACCTTGAAATTGTTGTTCGCCGGCAGGCCCGGGCGGCCACCGGTGCGGGTCACGCCCAGCTTCTCCTCGGCCAGGTCGTACCAGGGCTCGATCTCGGCCAGTTCGAAGGGCCAGTCGATCAGGCTGGCGCCGGGGATGTCGCCATAGACGGTGCGGGCGCGGAGCTCGTGGGCCTGCAGGCGCGGGCAGCAGCCGCTCCAGTGCGTGGTGGTGCCGCCGACGACCGAGCAGTGCCAGACCGGCGCGTCCGGGTGGTCGCGCGCCACGCGCCAGCCGCCCGAGGCGGTGCGCCGGTCGAGCCAGGAGAGCTGCTCGTAGGCCGCCCAGTCGTCGTTGACGAAATCGTCGGGTGCGAGGTGCGGGCCGGCCTCCAGCAGCACCACGTCGACGCCGCGCCGGCAGAGCTCGTACGCGAGCACGCCGCCACCTGCGCCGGATCCGATGATCACGACAACGCCGTCGTCGCTGAGTTCGTGCTGGGTCATCGCGGTCTCGGCCCTTTCGGCGGCGGCGCGCTCAGCCCTCGCAGGCCGCGCGGGGCGGGTCGGGCAGCCAGTCGAGATCGTCGAAGCCGCGCGTGCGGTAGCCGCCGAGGTCGAAGGACGCGCCCTCGTAGCCGAGCGCCTGCCAGACCTCGCGGTCGTCGTAGAGGTGGCGGATCGTGCCGCGGTGGAGCGCGTGGAAGGCCATTGTCGACTCGATCGCGCGGAGCGCGGCGGCGCGCCCGCCCTCGGAAAGATCGACGAAGGGCAGCGGCTGGTGGGCGTCGAGCGCGGCAGCCGCCTCGGCGATCCGCGCGGCCAGGGCGGGCGCGGCGGCGGCGTCGCGGTCGATCATCAGCGCGACCCTCCGATAGCAGCGGGGCGGCAGGGCATCATGGGGGCAGAGCGTGTGGGCCGCGGCGGCGAGCGTCTCGGCCGCGGCGGGCGTGATCGTGGTCAGCGCGGCGGTCCAGTCCGGCGCATCCGACGCCACGACGGCCGCGGGCAGGCGCCGGTCCTTGAGCGCGACCATCCCGGGACCTGCAGTCACGTCATTCACAGCCGCCAGACTCCATCTGCCTACTTCACACGCAAAAGCGTCACTTGAGCATGATTGGTTGTCAATATCTTTATCTCCTGCCCAATGCGGGTGCACTTGTGCAGCCAGCCGGCAGCGGTGCCGCAGCGACAACCGGCCAGCGCGCGGCATGTCGCCGGCCCGACGGCCAGGAATCGCGGCCCCACCGACTCCCCGCGCCCGCCGAAACCGCCCCGAAGGCCGCGGAGCGCCCGCCTTTCCAGCCCCCCGCACCGCCGGGCAGGAGAACCACGGCCACGACCCCCCGATGCCTAAGCTGCGGACAGATCTGGGAAATTGCACGCCAATCAGGCGCGAAGTAAAATTTATCGTACATGCAATAGTCGTTATTATTGCCTTGTATCTGGAGGTTGCATAACATCCGGGGAAATAGGCGCTTTTCCTTGCCCGCGAGCCTTCTCCGGCGGCAACCTCAGGCTGGTCTTTCGGGCCGGTACGGATGCCGGCAGCCGGCTTGGCATCGACGGGAGGGAAGAGCGGCGGATTCTGCCCACTTCTTGGGCACAAGACCTGTCGAGCAGGCCGATTTCCACCCTTCGCCCCAGCCTTCGCCCCACTATTCGCCGAGGAGATCCGACCCATGACCATGACAGTTGCAGCCTGCCGGCTGCTCGGCACGGCCAGCCTCGCCGCGCTGCTCAGCCTGTCCGCCGCCCATGCCGACGAGGGCGTGCTGCGCATCGGCGCGCCGCTCGCGCTGACCGGTGGCCTCGCCGACGAGGGTAAGAAGCAGGAGGCGGTCTGGAAGCTCTGGCTCGACAAGGTGAACGCGGCCGGGGGCGTCAGCGTCGGCGGCACCACCATGCCGGTCGAGTTCGTCCAGTACGACTACCAGACCGATGGCAAGCGCGCCGGCCAGCTGGCCGAGAAGCTGATCACCGACGACGAGGTCGACGTCCTGATGGCGCCCTTCGGCTCGGGCCACACCAAGATCGTCGCCGCGGTGGCCGAGCGCTACCAGGTGCCGCTGATCGCCTGCGTCGCCTCCTCGGTCTCGGTCTACGACCAGGGCTTCCAGTACCTGTTCGGCACGCTGGCCCCCAACACCGGCATGACCGAGTCGATGGCCGAGTACTTCGTCGAGAAGATGCCGGACATCGCCAAGGTCGCCGTCTACGGCCGCGACGACGTGTTCCCCAAGGCGATGGCGGGCGCGCTTTCGGCCTCGGCCGCGGGCAAGGGGCTCGAGGTCGTCTATGACGAGCTCTACCCGGTCGGCGCGCTCGATCACTCGGCCGCGCTGTCGGCGATCAAGTCGGCCGCGCCCGACTGGATCTACATGACCGGCTATACCCAGGACCTGATCCTGGGGCGCAAGCAGATGGCCGACCTGGGCGTCGAGGCGCCGATCATCACCATGGTCACCGGCCCCGCCTATCGCGAGTTCACCGAGGGGCTGGGCACGCTGGCCGACGGGGTGACCAGCTCGACCTGGTGGCACCACGCGACGACCTACGAGAACGCGGTCGGCGTCTGGCCGACGACGGCCGGTTTCTACGCCGACTTCACGGCGGCCTACGGGACGGACCCCGACTATGTCCACGCCTCCTGCGCGGCAGCGGCCGACGTGCTGGTCAACGCGGTCGAGACGGCGGGGACTACCGAGAAGGCGGCGGTGCGCGATGCGCTGGCGGCAACCGAGATCCTGACCTTCTACGGGCCCATCGACTTCGGCGAGAACGGGATGAACCAGGGCCGCGAGATGCCGATCATCCAGGTGCAGGGCGACGACATCAAGGTGCTCTACCCTGCCGGCATCGCCAATGCCGAGATGGCGCCCATCGACTGACACGCTGCCCGGGCCGGCGGTGACGCCGCCGGTCCGACGCCTCCCACCCGACCCAGCCCGCCCGACCCCGCCCCAACCCGCCCCAACCCGCACTGACCCGACGGAGACCGCCATGGACGTCGCGCAGATCATCGCGAACGGGATCGTGCTCGGCTCGCTCTATGCTTGTGTTGCGGTCGGCTTCTCGCTGGTCTGGGGCGTGCTCAACATCATCAACATGCTGCACGGGTCGATGATCATCCTGGGCGGCTATCTCACCTTCTTCGCCTGGCGCGATTTCGGGGTGAACCCGGTGCTGGCGCTGCCGGTGGTGGCGGGCCTGCTCTACCTGCTGGGCTTCGCGATCCAGTACGTCTTCATCAACCGGGTGGTCTCGGCGCCGGTGCTGACGACGCTGACGCTGACCTTCGGCCTCGACATGATCCTGTACAACCTGATGACGGTGTACTTCGAGGCCACGCCGCGCCGGGTGACGCTGGATCTCGGCGGGGTCGAGATCCTGGGCGTCGCGCTGCCGGTCGACCGCCTGATCGGCATGGCGCTCGCGCTCTCGCTCACGGCGATCCTGTTCCTGGTCATGCGCGGCTCGCGCATCGGGCGGGCGATCGTGGCGGTACGGATGGACCGCGAGGCGGCGGCGCTGATGGGCATCCGGGTCGAGCGGATCTATGCGATCACCTTCGGGATCGGCGCGCTGATGGCGGGCGCGGCGGGGGCGATCTTCGCCATGGTCTTCCCCGTGACCACCAACATCTCGGGCCTCTTCCTCGGCAAGGCCTTCGTCATCTGCGTGATCGGCGGGCTCGGCAGCGTGCCGGGCGCGCTGGTGGGCGGCCTCGCGCTGGGGCTGATCGAGAGCGTCGCGGGATCGGTCTTCGGGCCGCAGCACGCGATCCTCGTGGGCTTCCTGCTGATGCTGGTGCTGCTGCTGGTCCGCCCCACCGGCCTCGTCGGCGTCAAGGGTTACGAGTGATGCGCGGGATTGCCGGCTGGACGCTCTTCGCGGCCTGGATCGCGGCGCTGGCGGCGGCGCCGTTCCTCGGCGACAACTACACGGTGCGGATCG
>JBCBPG010000409.1:0-4690 GCA_039820865.1 Pseudomonadota bacterium | reverse complement strand
TATCATAGGAGGGCTTAGGATCCGGTTTCGCCCAGGCCTGGCCCCAGTGCTTCTGCCCCGTGAGCCCGCCCTTGAGGATGGACCAGAGGCCGTAGTCGCGTCCCGTGCTGGCTGGCGTCATCCGCGCATCCTCTCGGCATTGGCGTCGAAGACCGGTGCGGGCTGGCGTTCGGCCGGCAGGCGCTCGCCGAGGACGTCGATGGCCCAGGGGCCCTCTGCCGCCGCGTGCTCCTTGGGCACGTAGCCGAGCGCCATGGACCGGCCGGCATGGTGCGCATAGCCGCCCGATGTGACCCAGCCGACGACATCGCCGCCGAGGCGGATGGGCTCGTCGCCGATCACGTCGGCATCGCGCGCGGCGACCGAGAAGGCGCAGAGGCGCAGGCTGCCGCCCGCCTCGCGCTCGGCCAGCGCGCCGGCCTTGCCGATGAAGTCGGCCTCCTTGCCATAGGCGACGAAACGCTCCAGCCCGGCCTCGAGGGGCCCGTAGATCGGGCGGTACTCGCGCCCCCAGCCGCCCCAGTTCTTCTCCAGACGCAGGCTGTTCAGCGCGCGGAGACCGAAGAGACGCAGACCGAAGGCCTCGCCCGCCTGCAGGAGCGCGTCGAGGACATGGCGCTGGTACTCGGCCTTCATCCAGATCTCGTAGCCGAGATCGCCGGTGAAGCTGACCCGGGCGACACGGCAGGGGGCGAGGCCGATGCTCATCTCGCGCACGCCCATGAACCGGAAGGCCGCGTTCGAGACATCCTCGCCCGAGACGGCGGCGAGCAGGTCGCGCGCATGCGGCCCCGCGATCGAGAGGCCGCAGACCGAGAGGCCGAGCGCCTCGACCCGGACCGAGCCGTCATCCGGCAGCCATGTCTCGAACCAGCGGAGGTAGAACTCCTCGGCATTGCCCGAGCCGGCCATGAACCAGTCGTCCTCGGTGAAGCAGGAGAGCGAGAGGTCGCCCTGCAGCTTGCCGTCCTCCTTCAGCATCGGCGCCAGCGTCATGCGGCCGGGTGCGGGCAGGCGGCAGGCCAGCACCCGGTCGAGCCAGCCGCGCGCGCCGGGGCCGGTGACCGCGAACTTGGAGAAGCCGGAGATCTCCATGCATCCGACGCGCTCGCGCACGGCGCGCACCTCCTCGGCCACATGCTCGAAATCGGTCGAGCGGCGCCACGAGAAGCGGTCGGCCACGCCCTCGGGCGCGAACCAGAGCGGCACTTCGAGCCCCCAGGCGTCGCCGAACTGCGCGCCCGCGGCCTTGAGCCGGTCGTAGATCGGCGTGGTGCGGTAGGGCCGGCAGGCCGGCAGTTCCTCGTTCGGGTAACGGATGCGGAAGCGGCGGCTGTAGTTCTCGCGCACCTTGGGGTTGGTGTAGGCCAGCGTGGCCCAGTCGCCGTAGCGCGCGACATCCATCGCGAAGACATCGAAGCCCGGATCGCCGTCGATCATCCAGTTGGACAGCGCGAGGCCGACGCCCCCGCCCTGGCTGAACCCCGCCATCACCGCGCAGGCCGACCAGAAGCCCGGCAGCCCGCGGATCGGGCCGACCAGCGGGTTGCCGTCGGGCGCGAAGGTGAAGGGCCCGTTGATGATCTGCTTGATCCCGGCGTTCTGGAAGGCCGGGAAATGCTGGAAGCCGATCTCCAGGCTGGGCGCGATGCGGTCGAGGTCGGGCTCGAGCAGCTCGTGGCCGAAGTCCCAGGGCGTGTCCCTGACCGACCAGGGCTTGCCGGCGCGCTCATAGGTGCCCATCAGCATCCCGCCCCGCTCCTGGCGCAGATACAGCTCGCCGTCGAAATCGACCGCGTGCAGCACCTCCTTGCCGGTGGTGCGGTTGATCTCGGCGACCTCGGGCATGTCCTCGGTCAGCAGGTACATGTGCTCCATGGCCAGGAGCGGCAGCTCGAGGCCGACCATGCGCCCGACCTCGCGCGCCCAGAGCCCGCCGGCATTGACGACATGCTCGGCCCGGACATCGCCCTTGTCGGTCTTCACCAGCCAGCCGTCGGCGGTGCGCTCGATCCCCTCGACCTTCGTGTGCTGCTCGAACCGCGCGCCCAGCGCCTTGGCCGCCTTGGCATAGGCCCAGGTCACGCCCGAGGGGTCGAGATGGCCCTCGTAGCCGGTCCAGACGCCGCCGACGAACTGCGCCGGGTCGATCAGCGGCATCAGCTCGAACGCCTCCTCCGGCGTGACCATCCGCTGCTCGATGCCGAGATACTGCCCCTTGGCGTACATCGACTTCATCCAGTCGAAGCGCTCCTCGGTCGAGGCCAGCATCACGCCGCCGGTGAGGTGAAAGCCGGTCGCCTGGCCTGACAGTTCCTCGATCTCCTTGTAGAGGTCGATCGTGTAGCGCTGCAGCTTGGCGACGTTGGGGTCGCCGTTGATGGTGTGGCAGCCGCCGGCCGCGTGCCAGGTCGAGCCCGAGGTGAGCGTCGAGCGCTCCAGCAGGACGCTGTCGGTCCAGCCGCGCTTGGCCAGGTGGTAGAGCACCGAGCAGCCGACGACCCCGCCGCCGATCACCACCACGCGCGCTTGGGCATCCATGTCTCTCTCCCCATGCAGCAGACGCGGCATGGAACACGCTTTCCAGGGTCCACCCTAAAGCAGACTCGCCCGATCCCGACGGTTTTGCGACACGACCGAATGCGACAGAAGCGCCCGGCCCCTCACTCAACCCCTCACTCGGCCCTTCACCCGGCCAGCCACTCCCGCCGCCACTCCCGCCGCCAGTCGCCGACGCAGCGGCCGGCGAGCCCGGACCACCGGCGGTCGCGCGTCTTGAGGTTTTGTTAACGTTTTGGCCGGCACCGTCCGGATCGTGGCGATACGCGACCCGTCAGGGGGCGACATCGTCGTTGGGTGAGCGTTTCAGGACGATCCGGTGTCCCGGCAGGGGCGCGGCGCCTTGCCGTGTCCGCTCGCCCTCCGCGTGCCGTGTGCCGCCGTGGCCACGCTGCAGGGTTGCACGATCCTCGCCACGAGCCTGCCCCGCGTTCGCCGGATTCGCCTGCCACCGATACAGTGACGACGATAAGGGACGCGGAATGATCAAGCTCACGGTGCTGGCGCGCATGCTCTTCACGGCCCCGGTCTCGGGGCTGATGGCCTTTCTCCTCGCCGCGCCCTGGCTTGTGCCCGTCTACTTTGCCACGCTCTTCGCGGTCGCAGCCGCCCAGATCGGCGCCTTCGACGACGTCAACGCCGCCCTCGCCAGCGCCGCGACGCTCTGGATCGAGAGCATGGGCTCGTCCTGGCGGGTGCCCGCCTGGGCCGATCCCTTCGGCTGGCTGCCGGTGATCGCGGCCGGCCTGGTCTGGCTGTTCTTTGCCCAGCGCACCGCCATGCGGCTGGTCGGCACCGGCCGCCGTCCGCCGGGCCCCATCACGCTGGCCTCCTGCATGGGCGAGTGGTTCGTCAACGCCGTCGTCGTGCCCGTCACCGGGATCACGCTGCTGGTCGGCGGCGTCATGATCGCCACGGTGCGCGAGTTCGCCTTCCCCTTCCACGCCTCCAGCGCGCCCGCGCTCGACCAGGTGATGACCGCCCCGATCACCGATTTCGGTCGCGGGCTGTGGGAGGCCTATGCCGGCGTGCCGGTCGCCATCCTGGTCGGCGTCATGCTGGTCATGGTGATGGCCGGGCGCTTCATGGCCCTGCAGTCCGCCTTCGTCGAGGGATCGGACATCCGCGGCGGCAACCAGCGCCTGCCGATGCTGGCCGCCGGGCTCGTCGCCGCGGTGCTCTACTACCCGCTGGCGCTCGGCGTGCTCTGGGTCGCCACGACCATGGGCGCGGCCTTCGGGATCGCGGGCTTCCAGGCGACGGTCGGGCAGATGCTGGTGCTGCATGCGGCGCTGGTCTGGTGCGCCATGGCCGCTGCTGCCGGCTTCGCCGCCCGCGAGGAGGTCGAGCAGAGCATCGTCGAGCAGCGCGAGACGGCGCGGCGGAACGAGCAGACGCCCCTCGGCGTCATCGCGGCCGAGGAGCTGGGCCTCGACGAGGAGGACGGCGACGAGCTGTCCCGCCAGCTCCGCGCCTTCGAGGCCCGCCAGGCGGCCTGAACGGCTGACCGGGGCGCGCTACTCCTCGCGCCCCGCCGCCAGCAGCGCCGCGTGCAGGCCATCGGCCAGCGGCGATCCCGACTCCAGCGCGAAGACATAGGCATGGGTGCGGTAGAAGGCGGCCGCCTCGCCGTCGCCCACCCCCTCGGCCCCCGCTGCCGCCTCGGCATAGAGCCGCGCCAGCGCTGCCGTGTCGCCCGCCGCATGCGCTTCGACCAGCGCCGCATCCAGCGCCGCCCGCCCGCCAACTGCGGCAGCGGGTGGTGTCGGATCGGCCATGACCGCGGCGCTCACGCCCCGGCCGCGCCCGCCGGCGTGCGGTCCAGCGTCTCGGCCATCCGCCCGGCCACCCAGGCGTGGAAGGCATGCGTCGGCCCGTCCATCGCCGGCGAGAAGCGCCCGCCGTCGAAACCCGCCGCATCGCGCCCGCGCTGCATCCCCTCGACGACGAAGACGTCCTCCTCGAAGACGGCGCGCCACATCTCGGCGTTCTTCGCCCGCATCGCGTCCCATGCCCCGTCCGCAACCTGGGCATCGGGGTAGAGGATCGCGACGTGCTCGCGCGTGCGCCCGACACCCGCGGGCTCCAGCACGATCGCGAAGGCGTGGTCCTTGTGCACGCCCATCAGCAC
>JBCBPG010000408.1:0-4711 GCA_039820865.1 Pseudomonadota bacterium | reverse complement strand
TCTCGCGGGTCTGGGCGACCAGCGCCGCGACCGCCGCCTCGATCAGCGCGCCGCCGGCCTCGTTGGCCGGGTCCAGCATACGGTCATAGGCCATGCCGGCCTCGGCCGTCGCCTTGATCGCCCCCAGCGCCTGCATCGTCGCGTGCAGCGCCAGCGTGAGACGCGCATCCGTCTCCCGGCTTGCCCCGGCCAGCAGGTCCGACAGCGACGGCCCCTCGACCACCGTGCCGTCGATGCGCACGTAGCGGCCCTGGTAGACGTTCCGGATGCCCAGCCCGCCATGGTAGTGGCTGTTATGCGTGTTGTCGGCGAAGCAGTCGTGCTCCTCCTCCGGGTCGTTGAGCATCAGGCCGAGCTTCATGCGCTCGCCCGCCTGCTCGCCGTAGGAGAGCGAGCCCATGCCGGTCAGGATCGCGGCGATGCCACCCGCCTCGCCCTTGGCCGCCAGCGCCGCGCGCGCCTCGCCGCCCGGTGCCCAGGCCGCTGCCATGAAGGCGAGGTCGCTGACCGTCAGGTCGGTCGCCACCTTCAGGTACCGCGCGCGCCGGTCGCAGTTGGCGTTGGTGCAGGCCGCGCCCGGGGCATAGTCCGTCCAGGGCCGCTCGCCCGCGCCCGGGTCGGTCCCGTTCAGGTCCTGGCCCCAGAGCAGGAACTCGACCGCGTGATAGCCGGTCGTGACATTGGCCTCGATCTCGTCCAGCTCGTGCAGCGCCGCGATCAGCGCGGGCGTGATCTCGGTCGCGTCGATCGTCCGGCCCGAGATCTCGAGCACGGGCGAGGCCACGATGTTGAGCGCGGCATGGGGGTTCGCGTCGGTCGCCCCGCCCGCATCGACGTAGTCGATCAGCCCCTCGTCGAGCGGCCAGGCGTTCACCCTGCCCTCCCAGTCGTCGACGATGGCGTTGGCGAAACGGAAGACCTCGGTCTGCTGATAGGGCACGCGCGCGGCCAGCCAGGCGGCCTTGGCGGCCTGGTGCGTCGCGGGCCCCGGGTCCGCGACCAGGGCATCGACGGCCGCGGCCAGGGCACGCGCGGTGGCGAGGCTGTCCTCGTAGCCGGCCTGGGCGATGTCGCCATAGGTCGCGATCACGGCCGACCGGTCGACCGGCCCGGCCATGGCGGGCGAGATGGCGGTGGCGCCAAGCGCGAGCAGCGGGGCCGCGGCAAGAACGGCGGGCTTCATCGAGATCTCCATCACTGTCGGAGGGACGTGGAGGCATGCGTCGCCGCTGCCTCCCGGTCGTGGGTCCGGACCAGCCGCCGGGCGACATCGGCCACCGCGAGACCCGCCAGCCGCGCCTGCTCGGCGATCGCCGGGGCGGCCGTTGCCCGGACGAGCAGCGCGGCCATCGCCGCCGCCTCGGCCCGGTCGCCGTCCAGCGCCGAGCCGATGAGGGTCGCGAAGGCGCTCTCGTCGGCGCCGAGACAGCGGCACCCGGGGTCGTGGCGCATCAGCGGCCGGCGCGCCTGCTCGACCAGCATCGTGACCAGGCATTCGAAGCCATGCAGCCGCACCCGCCCCTCGCGCCCGCCGAAGGTCGCGGCAAAGTCGTTCCACACGATCCCCTGCGCATCGGGCCCCGAACACCAGAGCCGCAGGTAGAGCACCGCGGTCGCCTCGACCGCGCCAAGGTCCTCGAGACGGCCGACCGGGGCGGCGCCGCGCGCTGTCTCCACCGCGCTCATTTCGTCAGGATCAGCTTGCCCTGGCGCGTGATGCGCAGGGTGTAGACCTGACCCTCGTGCTCGATCAGCGCCGTCTCGCCGCCGCCCGTCAGGTCGCTGGCCCGGTGTTGCGGCGGGTGATGCGGACGCTGGGACGGCTCCGCCAGCCGACGGGACGGCGGGGTCGCGGCGGTACGGTCCATCACCGTCATCGCCCCGGCTCCTGCAACCGGTCGAGCAGCGCCTCGAGCGAGAAGTCGGGCGGGGTGAGCATCGCGAACAGCTCGCCCAGCAGCGTGTCCCCGGCGGCGTCGGGCCCCGACGGCGACATGGGCAGGCGCTGGGACTGGGGCTGGGGCTGGGGCTGGGGCAGCGACTGGTACGCCAGACCTCTGGCGGGCTGCGCCACCGGGTGGCGCCTGATCGATCGGGCCTGCATGACATCTCCTTTCGCTGGGGGGGAGGCGCGAGCTCCCCTGGGCGACAGGGTGGCTGGCAACAGGAAGCTGACTCTATCAGTCGGGAATGTCAATTCCGACTTTTACACTCAGATATCGGAACGGATACCCCCCAAACGCAAAGCGCCGCCCCCGTGAGGGGACGGCGCTGGGCAGAGTGACCGCCGGACCGGGGCCCGGCGGGAGGGGTGCTCAGAGCTTGGCGCGTTCGGAGCGCAGCGCCAGCCAGAGGCAGTAGCACATCACCAGCACGACCAGCGTGAAGGGGATGCCGGTCGAGACCGCCGCGCCCTGCAGCGCCGACAGCCCGCCGCCGAGCAGCAGCGCAATGGCCACCAGACCCTCCAGCGTGCACCAGAAGACCCGCTGCACCACCGGCGCGTCCATCTTGCCGCCGGCCGTGATCGTGTCGATCACCAGCGACCCGCTGTCGGACGAGGTGACGAAGAAGATCACGATCAGCAGCAGCGAGATCGGCGCGATGATCGAGTAGAGCGGCAGTTCCTTGAGGAAGCCGAACAGGGCCCCCTCCGGCGCATAGCTGTCGATCACCGTGGCACGCACGCCCTCGGCACCGCCGGTGTTCAGCATGTCGATCGCGGCACCGCCGAAGGTCGACATCCACAGCGCGCAGACCAGCGTCGGCGCGATCAGGGCGCACAGCACGAACTCGCGCACCGTCCGGCCCTTGGAGATGCGGGCGATGAACATGCCCACGAAGGGCGACCACGCGATCCACCAGGCCCAGTAGAAGGTCGTCCAGCCGTGGAAGTAGCTGGTGTCCTCACGCCCGAAGGGGTTCGAGAGCGCCGGCAGCAGCAGGATGTAGTCGGTCATCACGCTGACATAGCGCGTCGCCGCATCGACCACGCCGGTCATGAAGACGACGAACAGGAACAGCGCCACGGCCATGACCATGTTGATCTCGGACAGCCGCTTGACGCCCTTGTCCATGCCCAGCAGCACCGAGCCGAGCGCGATCAGCGTGATGACGATGATCAGGACGACGACGACGGTGTCCGTGGGCTCGATCCCCGTCACCTCGTAGAGACCCGCGGCCACCTGCTGCGCGCCGAGGCCGAGCGAGGTGGTCAGGCCGAACAGCGTCGCAAAGACCGCCAGCGTGTCGATCGCATGGCCCCACCAGCCCCAGACCCGCTCGCCCAGGATCGGGTAGAACGCCGAGCGCAGCGTGAGCGGCAGGCCGAGGTTGTAGCAGAAGATCGCGAGGCTGAGCCCGACCACCGCATAGACGGCCCAGCCTTCGAGCCCCCAGTGATGGATGGTGCCGACGACGCCGATATACTCGTTCCCCGGGGTCGCGGGATCGATCCCCAGCGGCCGCGCCGCCCCGCCTTCGGAGAAGTTGTAATAGGTCGGCTCCAGCACGCCGAAGAACAGCAGCCCGATGCCGATACCGGCCGCGAACATCATCGCGATCCAGCCGGGATACGAATAGTCGGGCTTGGCGTCCTTGCCGCCGATCCTGACCGAACCCACCGGAAGTACGATGAGTACGAGACAGAACAGTGTCATCACGTTGACAGACAGGACGAGGAACCAGTCGAACGTGCTGGTCAGCCACGGCCGCAGCCAGCCGAAGAACTCTGCCGACGCTTCCTGATTGGCCAGCGAGATAAGGACGAATCCAAAGATCACGAGGCTTGAGATCAAAAAGACGGGGTTGTGGATATCTAGGCCGAGGGGCCGGATGTTGTCCTGCCCCATTTCATAGTCTGTCGTGTAGTCGAGTGGTTGTCGCTCCGCGGCAGGCTCCGTGTCGGATGTCGACATAGCCATGTCCTCCCAATAGCAGGCGTTGTCGCCCTGTCGTTGTCTTTTGATCGTCACGGCAACCGCACCGCTTGTCAAAAACTCTTTTCCCCATGCCGGAACACTTCGGCGCCACGACGCGGATAAGGCCGCTTGACCGGGCGCAAATGCCGCGGCCGCCGGGAATGCCATGATCGGGAACGAGCAAAAGGAGGCGACAGTGTTCAATCGCATCATGGTACCCGTCGATCTTGCGCATGCCGACCAGGCTGGCAAGGCGCTGGCCCTGGCCGCGGATCTCGCCAAACGCTACGGCGCCGAGGCGACGATCGTCGGCGTCACGCAGTCCGCGCCAACCGCGGTGGCACCAACCCCCGAGGCCTTCGCCGAAAGGCTTGCCGCCTTCGCGACCGGGCGCTCGGGCGAACTCGGCACGACCTTCGCGACCCGCGCCGAGGTCAGCCATGACATCACGGTCGACCTCGACGATGCGCTCGAGCGGGCGGCGACGGCGATCGGCGCCGATCTCGTGGTGATGGCAAGCCACGTCCCCGGCTTTGCCTCCCACCTCTTCGCGTCCAATGCGGGCTATCTCGCCGCGCATGCGACGATCTCGGTCTTCGTCGTACGCTGACCCGCCCCGCACCGCCGGCGCCGGCGCCGGCCACCCCCGCACTGCCGACCCCCGCACCGCCGGCGCTGCCGGCGGTGCCTCTTTCCGCCAGCCGAGACGATACCGCGCTTCCGAAGCGTTTGATGCGCCGCGACAGTGGCAGGCTTGCCATGGCGATGGAACTCAATACACAATACCGTGG
>JBCBPG010000407.1:0-4711 GCA_039820865.1 Pseudomonadota bacterium | reverse complement strand
TCTACGCCTCCAGCGGCTCCGAGGCGAACGACACCCAGGTCAAGCTGATCTGGTACATGAACAATGCCCTCGGCCGGCCTGAGAAGAAGAAGATCATCTCCCGCAGGCGCGGCTATCACGGCGTGACGCTGGTCTCGGCCTCGATGACGGGGCTGCCGCTGAACCATGGCGGGTTCGACCTGCCCTTCGACTTCATCAAGCACACGCGCACGCCGCATCACTGGCGCGAGGCCGAGGCGGGCGAGAGCGAGGCGGATTTCTCCGCCCGGCTGGCGGCCGAGCTGGACGCGATGATCGAGGCCGAGGGGCCGGACACCGTGGCCGCCTTCATCGCCGAGCCGGTGATGGGCGCGGGCGGCGTGATCGTGCCGCCGGAGGGGTATTTCGAGGCGATCCAGCCGGTGCTGGACAAGTACGACGTGGCGCTGATCGCGGACGAGGTGATCTGCGGCTTCGGGCGCACCGGCAACTGGTTCGGCGCCGAGACCTTCGGGATGCAGCCGCGCTCGGTCTCGATGGCCAAGCAGATGACCGGCGGCTACGTGCCGCTCTCGGCCGTGGCGATGGACCGCGAGATGACCGAGGCGATCGAGGAGATGTCGGGCCGCCATCCCGCGCTCGGCCACGGGTTCACCTATGGCGGCCATCCGCTGGGCTGCGCGGTGGGCGTCAAGGCGATCGAGATCTACCGCAAGCGCGGGGTCGTCGAGCATGTCCGCCGGATCGCGCCGCTGTTTCAGGAGAAGCTCCGCCGTGTCGAGGAGCATCCGCTGGTGGGCGAGGCGCGGGGCGTGGGCCTCGTCGGCGGCATCGAGCTGTCGCCGGATCCGGCGAGCCGCGCGACCTTCGCGGCGATGGGCAAGGTGGGCGCCAAGGTCAGCCAGGAGATGCTGGCCCGCGGCGTGATCGTGCGCGCGATCGGCGACACGGTGGCCTTCTGCCCGCCGATGGTGATCGACGAGGACGGGATCGAGGAGCTGTTCCAGCCGCTCGAGGCCGCGCTGGATGCCGCCTGGCACTGGGCCCGCGCCGAGGGCCACCTGGGCTGAGGACGCGTCGCCGGGCGGGGCATGACCGGCGTCCGTGATGCGGAACGTCCGCCTGAACGACGGCATCGTGAGCGAGGCCGGGCAGATTCCTGTCCGGCTTCTGTCTCGCTGCCCCGTATCTGCCGCGTTGCTGTATTAAACCTTCGTTCATCACGGCGGGTCAGGGGTCGATGATTCGCTCAGGAGTTGGAGTGCATCGTGGGTTTTCGCGTTTCTTTGCCGGTCGAGCTGTGTCGGGATCTGTCGGACGGTGGTCGGGGGGCCGCCCGGGGGGTGACGATGGAAACGAATCCTGGCGGGGCGTGTCGGGGAGAGGCGCAGGGCGCCGGTCCCGACGGTTACGCCGACGCGCTGAAGGGCGACGAGGCGACATCGGAAACCATGGCGGCAGACCGGCCCGGCGCGGGTGAGGCGGAGACGGGCACGCTGCTGGCGACGCTGACCTCGCGCGAGGTGACGCTGCCCTTCGTGGCGGGCGCTGCCGCCGGCTTCGGCGCGGTGTCGGTGCATTCGGAGCCGATCCTCGAGACGCTGGGGCCGGGCATGGCGGTCGCGCTGGCGGTGCTTGGCGGGCTCTCGGCCTTCACGGTCATGATCAGCCGCATTCCCCGCCTCTCGATGTCCGAGGGCGCGATGCTGGCCTGCGTCTCGGCCATGGTGCTGACCCTGGCGGCCAGCATGGGCGAGCAGACCCGCGCTGATGGCAGCGCGCCGGCCGCGCCCGAGGCGCCTGGCGCGCCGGAAGGTGGCGGCATCCGCTTCTCCCCGGGTATCGGCGCTCTCGACATCGGGCCGCCCGCCCGGGGCTGACCGGGCGTCCGGCGGCGGAGGTCGCCGGCAGCGCCAGGGAGCGCCCGCGCTCTCCCACGCCAGGGAGCGCCCGCGCCCTCCCACGACATGATGGCCGCCAGGCGGTGACTTTTCTCCGAACGCAGCACGATCAGCCGGCGCAACGGCGGGCCTGACGTTAGCCGTCGGTTCAGTGAGTCGGTGTCATCCTGACGCGGGTAGGGCGCGGGCGCACGTTTAGGTCGGGCGCGGGCGCAGGTGCGGGCAGGGCGCGGGCGCGGGCGCGGGCGCGGGCGAGGATGCAGGCGCAGGCCAGGGCGCGGAAGGAGCAGGGCGCGATGCCCCGCGCCGGGCAGGCGGACCGCCGGGCGGGGATCTTCCGGGTCCGTCCGGGCCCGGGCGCGCGGCGTGGCCGAACCTTGGGATGGCGCTGAAACCCCCTGGTTTCTCGTGCTTTGCCGTGTTTCCAACGCTCAGCTGCGGCAGGGATGTCGGCGATGGCGGGTCGGTGCGGGGAACGCCGATAGGGATGGGCGGCTCCAGTGGCTCTCGGCCGCGGGGCATCCGCTGGAGCGGCTGGCGATGGAGATGGGCGTCGGGCTGTTCCGTCCCGAACTCGGCGCCGCGATCGGTCGCCTGCCCTGCAGCGCCGTCCTGACGTTTCGCGTCCCGGTGCAACGGACGCTCGACACGCCGTCCGACGACCTGACCGAGTACCAGCGGCGCGACCGGCGCTGCGCGACGCCGTCCCCGACGCCAAGACGATCTGGCTGTTTCGCGAGCAGCTGGTGCGCACCGGCGCCCTCGATCGGCGGTTCGCCCGTTTCGACGGTACGCTCCGCGAGCGGCGCCAACGCGCCAAGGGCGGGCAGACAGTGGACGCCAGCACCGTGGAGGCGCGCCGACCGCGCCTGGCGCAGGCCGGGACGGACGTGGTCGGGGCCAGCGGCATCCCCGACGACCGCAAGCCCGCCCGCGCCGGCCAGATCGAGCGCGAGCACGGCTTCGTCCGCCGCCTCACGCTGGCCCCCGCCGCCGGCCATGGCGGCGCGCAACCCGGTGCGCTGCCCGACCCGGCCGACAGCGCGAGCCACGTCCGGGCCGACACGGCATTCCGCCCGGCCGACGACATCGAGATGCGGGAGAAGCTCGGCCTTTGGCTCCGGTCCCGGCGCCCCGAGCCCGGGGGCAAACCGATGCCGCACCATGTCGCCCGCGCCACCGCCAAGCGCGCGCATCCGGTCCCGCGTCGGGCATGTCTTCGCCGCCCGGCAGTGCCGGCTCGCCCCGGTGATCCGCACCGTCGGCAAGGCCCGCGCCACCGCCAGGCTCACGCTCCCCAGCCGCGCCCGCCGGGTCGCCCGCATTCTCCGGCAGGAAACCCGGCAGGCAGTCGGAAGGACGCGGCAGGGCCCGCTGAGGGGCCGTGGCTCAGCCAACGGGCAGCACGCTTCCCGGCCGAAGACCCGCAAGCACCCTGTCCGGGGCCCCGAAGACAGCACCTGTCAGCGTCGCGGGAGCGATGTCGGTCGGGTTCTTCGCGGTGCTCGTTCGGTGGCGCAGACGGGTCCGGGGTGCAGGCCATGGCGTCGGGCGCGCTGCAGGCCTAGGGTCCCCGGCGACCCGGGGCGCTGCGCCTTCACGGTCCCGATCTCGTTTCACAGCGGTCCCGATGCCTGCCTGCCGGATCAACCCGCCTCTCGCGCCGCCCGACCGGTCCGCCCCCGGCATCGGGGACGGCATGGCATGAGCACGGGGACCGACGAGCGGGTGCTGCTGGGCATCGCGATGAAGATCGCCTCGGTCGCGGTGCTGATGGCGATGTCGGCGCTGGTGAAGGTCGCGGCCGAGACGGTGCCGCCGGGTGAGATCGTGTTCTTCCGCTCGCTCTTCGCGGTGCCGCCGATCCTGGTCTGGCTGTGGTGGCGCGGCGACCTGGCGACGGGGCTGCATGTCGAGAGCCCGCGCTCGCACCTGATCCGGGGGCTCGTCGGCTGCACCGCGATGGGGCTGATGTTCACGGGGCTCGGCCTCCTGCCGCTGCCCGAGGTCACCGCGATCACCTATGCGACACCCGTGATGGTGACGGTGATGGCGGCGCTGTTCCTCGGCGAGCGGATCCGGGCCTGGCGCATGGGCGCGGTGCTGATCGGCTTTGCCGGCGTCCTGGTGATGCTCTGGCCGCGGCTCTCGGGCGTCTCGCTCGACGGTCCGCTCGAGGGCGAGGCGCTGGGCGCGGTGGTGATGATCGTCTGCTCGGTCTTCATGGCCGGCGCCACGACCATCGTGCGGGGCATGGTGGCGCGCGAGGAGAGCTCGGCCATCGTGTTCTGGTTCTCGCTCTCCTGCACGGGGCTGTCGCTGCTGACCGTGCCGTTCGGCTGGGTGGTGCCGGCGCCGGAGGTGGTGGCGGTGCTGGTGGGTGCGGGGCTGCTGGGCGGTATCGGGCAGATCATCCTGACCGAGAGCTTTCGCCATGGCGACGCGGCGGTGATCGCGCCCTTCGACTATGTCTCGCTCCTGTTCTCGCTGGCGATCGGCTGGTTCGTCTTCGCCGAGGCGCCGGCGCCGGCGACCTATCCCGGTGCGGCGCTGGTGGTGGCGGCGGGGCTGGTGATCCTGTGGCGCGAGCAGCGGGTGCATCGGCGGCGCCACCAGCCGGCATCGGGCCATACGGGTCGGAGCGCCTGAGCTTCGGCCGCTCTCTGGCCGGTCAGGTGGCCGATCCGGCCTCGCCCCACCCACCCACCCGCTCGGCCGGATCGGCCACCTGACCGGCCAGAGTGCGGCCCAAGCCTCAGGCCCCCCCTCGGGCGCCCCCCTCGGGCGCCCCCTCAGGCGCTCCGACCCGTATGGCCTGATGCCGGCTGGTG
>JBCBPG010000406.1:0-4719 GCA_039820865.1 Pseudomonadota bacterium | reverse complement strand
GCGCTCTGGAGCGCGCTGCTCCTGCTCCTGATCTGGCGGCTCACCCGCCTGGTCCGCCCGGATGCGGTCGACCGGGACCACTGGATCGTGGTGGCGGCGGCGCTGCTGCCGCTGACCCGGCCCGAGGGGGTCGCCGTGACAGTCGGGCTGCTCGCGGGCACCGCGCTGCTCTGCTGGCGGCTGCCGCGCGTGCTGGTCGTGGCGTTGGGGGCGGCGCTGGCCTCCTTTGCCGCGCTGACCGCCTTCCGCCTCGCCTATTTCGGCTTCCCGGTTCCCAACACCTTCTATGCCAAGGTCTCGTCCGACCGCATCCAGGACCTCGTCGACGGCGTCAAATACCTGTTCTCCTTCGTCACCGGCTTTCCCTTCGCCGAGATACTGCTGCTGGCCTGGGGGCTCGCGGCGCTGGCAGTGGTACTGCGCCTGCGCTCGGCGCCCAGGGGCCGGCCGCTCCTGATCCCGGCGGCGGGGCTGTTCGGGATGCTGGCGACCTATGCCTTTCTCGGCGGCGATCACTTCGCCTACTGGCGCTTCTACGAGCCGGTCTTGCCGCTCCTGGCGCTCATCGTCGGCCTCGCCTCGGCCGCGGCCTGGCCGCAGGTCGCGACCTTCGCGTCGCGGCCGGTCCGGGCGGTTCTCATGGCCGCCGTGGCGGGCACCTGGCTGGGGATTTCCTATGGCGACTATCGCCAGGCGCGCTTCGACCTGGTCAAGGAGATCACCCTTGTCGAGCAGGGCATGGAATACGGTCGCGTGGCAAACGGGCTGGTGCCTCGCCCGACGCTCGCGGTCGTGCCGGCGGGCGGCGTCGCGCTCACCTACGAGGGCCCTGTCCTGGACCTGCTCGGCCTCAACTGGGTGGCGATGGCCCATGCCGAGGCCGAGAAAGTGGGCGTGCGCAGCCATGCGAGCTTCAACAAGAAGGTGTTCTGGCAGCACCCACCCGATCTCTTCGTCGAGTTCAACCGCGACTGCTCAATGGCCTTCTTCGAGATCCAGCCGGCAGAGATCTCGGTGCTGAAGGGGCTGCAGCACGATGCCCGCTTCCGCGAGGCCTTCACGCCGCTGCGCCTTCTGCACGACGGCGGGTGCTGGCGGGCCTACGCGCTGCGTAGCTGGCTCGCCGAGACCGAGAGCGACATCCTGGCGCCTGTCGACTGGGACAGCGTCGAGGCGCCGCGCGCGCCGGACGCCTGAGGCGCTGCCCCTCAGGGCGCGACGGGCGGTCAGAAACGCGGCTCGAAACCCTTGAGAATGCTCTCCGCGGCGCCGTAGGAGAGCTTGTCCGGCAGGTCGGCACAGGCCTCGGCCGGGACTTCGCGGTCCCGGTGCCGCCAGGCGATGAAGCTCATCCCGCCTTCGGTGCCCGCGACAGTCTCGGCGCCCACGCGGGACGCGGCGACGGCGATCCGGAAAGCGGCACCGTCGCTCGAGGCGACAAGGTTGGCGCCGGCTACCAGGACACCGACGGGCACGCATTCGACGATGCGCTCCATCGTCCTGCCCCGCCAGATCATCGGCCGCCCGGTTCGGTAGTCGAGGTAGAACTCCTCGATGTCGTCGCCGAAGAGGTTCTGCAGTTCCGAGAAGCGCGGCCGGTTGAAGGCGATGTCGAAGTCGCCGAGGTAGGCGACCGCGATCATCTCGACCGGCGTCACCACGACCGCGCCGTCCTCGAGCCAGGGTGCGAGCGTCGTCTTCGGGTCGTCCCAGACAATGCGGCGCTTGTCGAGCAGGATGGCCTCCGGCCGGCCGAAGGCATGGTTGACCGCCCGTTCGAACCCCACGTTGGCGACGAAGATCCAGAGCGCCGAGACGAGCGAGAGCGCGATCGCCGCAGACCAGGCGAGGCGCGGGCCCAGAAACGCGCCTGCCGCCTGCTCGGCAACCTGTTTCAGCCAGCGCCACATGACCGGCAGCACCGCCGCCGCCGCAATGCCCCAGGTGACGAAGAAAAACGGCATGCTGATATAGATATAGCGGACGTTCTTCAGGCCGCCGAAGGACTGCAGCACGATGCTGGTGACGAAGATCGCCAGGCAGAACGAGGCCAGGCGCGGCCGGTGGGCCAGCGCGATCAGCGCGGCGACCGGAAACAGCGACCAGAAGGTCGGGTAGGTGTCGCGCATATATCGGTTGTAGAAGGTAACGTCGTTGCTGCGTGGCCAGGGCTCCCAGTTGTAGGTCTGCCAGAGCCAGAGCACCTCTCGCTGGAACACCACCAGACCCACGATCCCGATCAGCACGGCGGCGCCCACGCCCCACCAGGCCCGCGGCTCGACCCGCAGGATCGTCGGCAGGAAGGTGATGGTCACCCAGATCCCGATCCCCATCATCCCCACCAGGGTGGTGAGCTGGAGCTGTGCGCCGAGGAGGAACAGCGGCAGGCTCGCTCCGGCCAGCACCGCCCGGAGCGCGAGGGACCGTGTCCCGGTGGCAGCCGCGTAGACGAGGAGCGCGCCGAGGATGAAGACCAGCCCCTGCAGCGCATAGAAGCGGACATACTGCGACAGCTGGATGCCGCTCGGCCAGCAGAGCAGGAAGACGAGGGTCACGGCCGCCGCGATCGGCCCTGCGACCATCCGCGTCCAGACCGTCAGCAGCGCCACCAGAAGCGCGCCGGGCACCGCCGCCGGCAGGAAGCGCGCGGCCGCGACGCTCGAGCCGCCCGACAGCTCGAAGCTCGCCGCGATGAGCATGCTGAAGAGCGAAGCGCGCTCATAGGCGCCGTCGAGGATCGAGAAGTTGCCGTCACGCCACCAGCTGGCCGCCGCCATGACCTGGTAGAGTTCATCATAGATCGGGGGAAGCCCGAGCATGGCCATCCGCGTCGCCAGCGCCACTGCGAACACGCCAAGCGCGAGCGCCAAGCCCTGCCAGACCGGCAATGGGCGGATCACACCGGCTGTCACCCCGACCACTTCTCCGGGGCGTTCATCCATGAAAAGGGTTTTCACCGCCACCACCCAAGCCACGCTTCTTAAAACTGTGACGTAACACTACTCCGGCCGTCCGGCCAGAAACAACCAGGCCGCGCAACCTGTGCACCCGCCGACCGTCCCGATCTGGACATCAGGCCGGCGGGTCATCCCGCTCGAGGTCGTAGCTGTCCTCGGCCAGTGCGGAGAGGAAGAGGTTGCACTGAGGTTCCCATGGATCCGCGGCGGTATAGGTGAAGGCGTCCGTCACGCCGCGGTCGACGTGGATGATGTTCGAGCGCGCGAGGATCGTGTGCAGAAAGCGCTCGGCCAGCACGCGCGCCGGCCCGATCTCCTTCACCAGGTCGCCGCGCCAGCCGAAATAGAGCTCGGCGCCAAGGCTCTTGATCAGCCCGTCATCGCCGCCCAGCCCCGCCGCATACTCTGCCACGAAGTCGTCGATCCCCGCCGTGTCGAGGATCGCCGGCCCGAAATGGTCGGCCAGCACGCGGCGCAGGAAGCTCTCGGTGCCGCCGAAGGCGACGGGCACGGCCACGACTGCCGCACCGGCCGCGGCGCCCCCCAGCAGGATCCGTCGGGTCAGCTTGCTCACAGGCTCTCTCCGGCACGAAGCGACAGGGCCGACAGCGTAAGGGTCGGGTTGGCGGCCGAGCAGGTCGGAAAGACGCCGGCGCCGAGGCAGTGCAGCCCACCGACCCCGTGCACGGCCCCGAAACTGTCCACCACCGAGGTCGCCGGGTCGTCGCCCATGGGCGTGCCGCCCTGGATATGCGCCTCGGTCGGCTCAAAATCCGAGAAGCGCTGGATCTCGTGCTCGAACGGCAGCTGGTCGGACAGGACATCACGGGCGCGCGCCAGCCCGCGATAGGCATAGTCGCTGTGCCCGTTCCAGATCACCTTGATCTCGTCATTCTCCAGCACGACGCGGTTCTCGGGGTCGGGCAGATCCTCGGCAATCAGCTTCAACTTCAGCCGCTGCAGCCATTTCCCGCGCTCGAGCCTGAGCGAGGGCGGCGCGTTCCAACTCTCGATCAGGACCGAGGCCGCTTCGCCCCGGAAGTCGCCGTCGTAGAGACCGTAGCCGAGCCCGGTGATCGAGGTGCCGCCGTAGTAGTTGTCGAAGGGGATGTCGATCCAGGCGAACTGGCTCGCCTGCTCGTGAAGCCCGCGCCCGGCAAGGTCTTCGCGGATGCCCGAGCGCAGCAGGATGGCGGCATTGGACATCGCGTTGGCGCCGAGCGCGACGACCGGCGCCGCGATCACCGCCGCCTCGCCGCCGGGTCCGCGCACCTCCAGCCCCGATGCCCGGCCCGCCTCGGTATCGACCCGGCGCGCCTCGGTGTCGAGCAGGACGGCGAAGCCCTCGTCCTCGAACAGGTGGCGCCCGTTCAGCACGGTGAACTTGGCGTCGATCGGGCAGAGGTTGCAGGCCCCGGTCGCGCAGCAGGTCGGCCGCGACCCGCCGTTCGAGCGCGCCGTCGGCATCGGCACCCAGCGCCGGTCATGCGCCATCAGCCGGCGCTCGGCGCGCGTCGCGCGATGCGGCGGATGGGGCAGCGGCGCCGAGCGCGGGAAGACGGCGTCATCATCGCCGCCGGCCACCTCCATCATCGCCTCGACGCGCACGAAATAGGGCTCGAGAACGTCGTAGCCGACCGGCCAGTCGACGCCCACGTCATGGTCGGTCCGCAGGGTGAAGTCGCTCGGATGCAGCCGGGGCACGTTGCCCCACCAGCAGTTCGAGCAGCCGCCGAACTGGTGCAGCACCGTCCAGTCCTTG
>JBCBPG010000405.1:0-4730 GCA_039820865.1 Pseudomonadota bacterium | reverse complement strand
GCGGCAGAAAGGGGATCGCCACCCCCGTCCAGTCGCGGATCGAGAGACCGTTGAGCGCGGCCATGTGAAAGGCGGCGTAGAGCGTGGCCAGCGCCGAGACCAGGATCAGCGTCCTGCCGGTGAAGAGCCGCCGGTTGGGCTCGACCGCCTCCTCGTCCACTCCGTCGGCCAGGACCCTGTCGTCCTCGATGCCCTTTGCGTCCGCCATCCTTCGCCTCCCGAATGCACACGCGCGATGCCGGGCGCCCGCGCCGGGCGCGCGCGCCGCATCGGTGGTGCTGTTCTGCGTGATCGTGCCGGGGGCCGGGTCGTTCGGGAGAGGGCCCCGCGGGACCCTCTCCCTCACCCCCACCCGGGTGTGTCAGCCGCCGTGGACCATGGCCGCGGGGATGTCGGCGCCGGCGTTCTCGCGGAACCACTTGGCCGCGCCCGGGTGCCACTTGAGCACGCCGTTCTTGTCCCAGTTCTCGGGCAGCGTGGAGCGGGCGGCGCGGTGGATCTCGACCATCCGCGCATTGTCCGACATCACGACATCGACCACGGCCTCGACGAAGCCGGCCGGCAGGTCGCAGTTCGCGATGGCGAAGTTCCACATCGACACCGAGCGCGCGTCCGCCTCCAGCGTCGTGTAGGTCTCGGCCCCGATCTCGAAGGCCGAGACGGGGAAGGCCTCGAGGATCGTCGCCTGCTCGGCCTCGGTGAACTCGATGATGGTCACGTCGGTCTGGACCTCGAGCTGGCTGACCGCCGGGACCGGCACGCCGGCGGCGAAGGCGATCACGTCCAGCAGGCCGTCCTGCAGCTGGCCGCCGAGGTCGGACCAGCCGCCGTTGCGCCGCTCGAAGTCGACGCCGAGCGCCTCCATCATGCGCGGGAAGTAGGTGTCCGAGGTCGAGCCGGCCGGGCCGAAGCCGATCTTGGCGCCCGCGGGGATGTCCTCGACCGACGCGATGCCCGAGGACGCCAGCGCCGTCACCGAGAACGGCGTCTGGTACATCGGGAACATCGCGCAGGCGCCGGTCATCTCCAGGCCCGGTGCGATCGGGTTGGTGCCGGCCAGCGACTCGGCCGCCGGGCCCATGGTCGTCATCCCGAAGGCCGCGTCACCGGTGTGGACCAGCGCCATGTTCTGCATCGGCCCGCCGGTGACCTCGCCGCCGCCCGAGAGGCCCAGCTCGTCCGCCACCAGGTTCGCCCAGCCCGAGCCGTAGGCGAAATAGGTGCCGCCCTGCGAGGCGGTGCCGACGGTGAAGCTCTCGGGCCAGCCGGTGCGGTCCGGGCCGTCTGCCAGGGCGGTCGTGGCGGTCGTGGCCAGCGCGATGGCGCCAAGCGCGGTGAACGTGGGTGTCTTCATGATGCCCTCCCAAGGACGCGGGCGTGCCCCGCGGTTATGCAAACGCCCTGGAAACGGGCGCTGTTGGGGGTGGTGGCAGCGGGGCGTCGGAGCGTTAACCCGACTCGTGTGCGCCGGGAGCGGGGTTTCGAAGAAACTCGCTGCGATGGGTGGATCGGTGGACAAACGGCGCGCCGGGGCGGGTGGAAAACGTCCGCTCAGTCCCCGTCGGCGAAGTCCTGACGGGCCAGTCCGTGCTTCTGCATCTTCTCGTAGAGCGTCTTCCGCGAGAGGCCGAGCGCCGTGTAGGTCTCCTTCAGCCGCCCGCCATGGGCGGCGATACAGGCCGAGATCAGCGCCTTCTCATGCGCGTTCATCAGGGCGAAGAGACTGTTGTCCGGCGCCCCGGCCTGCGGCAGGTCCTGGAAATCGAGGCCGAGGACGAAGCGCTCGGCGGCGTTGCGGAGCTCGCGGACATTGCCCGGCCAGTCGCGTCCGGCCAGCTCGCGCAGCACCTCGGCCGGGACCTCGGGGGCAGGGCGCTGGTAGCGCGCCGCCGCCTGCGAGAGGAGGACCGAGAAGAGCCGCGGGATGTCGTCGCGCCGCTCCGCCAGGTCCGGCAGCGCGAGGGTGACGACGTTGAGGCGGTAGAGCAGGTCAGCCCGGAACCGCCCCGCGGCGACCGCGTCCTCGAGGCTGGTCTTCGAGAGCGCGAGGACGCGCATGTCGAGCGTCACGGGCTCGTTCGAGCCCAGCCGCGTGATCCGCCGGTTGTGGAGCGCGTCGAGCAGCTTGGCCTGCATCCCCATGTCCAGGCTGTCGACCTCGTCGAGGCAGAGGATGCCGCCACGCGCATGCTCGAGCTTGCCATAGCGCGCCCGCGTCGCGCCCGGGAAGGCGCCGGCCTCGTGGCCGAACAGCTCGCTCTCGACCAGGGCCGCCGGCAGCGCGGCGCAGTTGATGTGCACGAACGGCCCCTTGGCGCGCTCGCTGGCGCGGTGAATGGCGCGGGCCGTCACCTCCTTGCCCGTGCCGGTCGTCCCGGTGATCAGCACGTCGGCATCCGTCGCGGCGACGGCACGCACCGTCTGGCGGAGCGTGATCATCGCGGCACTGCGCCCGATCAGCCGCGCCTCGATCACGTCGGCCGATCCGACCTGGCGGCGCAGCGCCCGGTTCTCCAGCGTCAGCCGCCGCTTCTCCAGCGCCCGCCGGACCGAGGCGACGAGGCGCGCCGGCTCGAACGGCTTCTCGAGGAAATCGTAGGCGCCCTCCTTCATGCAGCTGACGGCCAGGCCGACATCGGCGTGGCCGCTGATCAGGACCACCGGCATCTCCGGGTCGATCTCCAGCGCCCGGCGCATCAGCTCGACACCGTCCATGCCCGCCATGCGGATGTCGGTCACCACGACGCCCGGAAAGCTGCGCCCGATCGCGTCCAGCGCGCTGGGCGCATCGGCGAAACAGGCGGCGTCCAGCTCGGCGAGGTCGAAGGACTGCGCGGCCGAGAGCCGGATGTCCTCCTCGTCGTCGACGAACAGCACGTCCCGCGACATCACTCGGCCACCATCAGGCCCGCCGGCGCCGCCCGGCTGAGCCGCACCCGGAACAGCGCGCCGCCCTCCGGGTGGTTGGCCGCGGTCAGCTTGCCGCCGAAGTCCTCGACGATGTTGAACGAGATCGAGAGGCCGAGCCCCATGCCCTTGCCGACCGCCTTGGTGGTGAAGAAGGGCTCGAACACCTGGTCCTCGTCGCCCGGCGTGAGGCCGGGGCCGTGGTCGCGCACGGTGATGTCCACCGTCTGTGCCGCCGCTTCGATCCCGATCCGTACCCGGACCTCCTCGCGGTCGATCATCGCGTCGAGCGCGTTGGTCAGCAGGTTGACCACCACCTGCTGCAGCCTGAGCCGCCCGCCCCTCGCCCAGACCGGCGCCTCGGGCGGCGTGTACTCGATGCTCGCCCCCCGGCTGCGCACCAGCGGCTCGACCAGCGAGACCGCCTCGTCCACGACCGGTCCCACGGGGATGCTGCTCAGTTCCTCGCCCGGGCGGCGGGCAAAGTTGCGGAGCGTGCCCGAGATGCTGGCCATCCGGTCGGCCATGCGCGAGATCTGCGCCAGGTTCTGGCGCGCCTCGGCCACCCGGTCGCGGTCGAGAAAGGTGACGGCGTTCTCCGAGTAGGACTTCACCGCCGCCAGCGGCTGGTTGATCTCGTGCGACAGCGCCGCCGACATCTGGCCGAGAGCCGCGAGCTTGCCGGCCTGTACCAGCTCGGTCTGGGTCCTGCGCAGCCGCTCCTCCGCGCTCCGCCGCTCGGCCACCTCGGCGATGAGGAAGGCGTTGGTCGTGCGCAGTTCGGCGGTGCGGGCCTCGACCGTCTCCTCAAGGATCGCCCGCTGCGAGCGTTCGACGCGCAGCCGCTCGGCCACCCGCGCGCGGCGCTGGACGATCAGCGTGACGGCGAGCGACAGCACCAGCACCCCGAGCACCCAGAACGCGAGGACGTAGAACGCGCGCGCCACGATCGGCGAGATGGGCGTCACGACGATCGCTTGCCAGCCGGGCAGGTCCAGCGCCATGCGGTCGGACAGGTAGCGCACGCCGCCGTTCGCGCCCTGTCCCGCGCCGTCGAGGCGGAGGTCGACGATGCCCGGCGCCTGTCCGTCGGGCGAGACCGTCAGCGGCTCGATGGCCTCCAGCGGAAACTGGCGCGTCTCGACGATCCGCGCGCGCACCGCCTCGCTCAGCGGTGCGAGGGCGCGGAAGCGGAGGTCGGCGCGGCTGGTCAGGAAGATGATCCCGTTGGGGTCGATCACCAGGATCTCGCGGTCGGCACCCGTCCAGCCGGCCTCGATCGCCTCGGTCGTGACCTTGACCGCCAGCACGCCCACGATCTCGATCCCGTCGAGCACCGGCGCGGCGAAGAAGAAGCCCGGCTCGCCCGACGTGGTGCCCAGCGCATGGAACTGCGCCGACTGGCCAGCGGCGGCCTGCTGGAAATAGGGGCGATAGTCGAAGATGCGGCCGACGAAGGAGTGCGCCTTGCGGTAGTTGCTCGCCGCGATCGTCCGCCCGTCGAGGTCCATCAGGAAGATGTCCGACACGCCCACCGAGCGCGCGGTCAGCCGCAGCTTCTCGTTCACGAAGGGAACGAGGCCCTGGTTCTCGGGGTCCTTGAGCAGCCGGCGGAGCGAGGGCATCTCGGCGATCAGATCGGGCAGCGGGCGGAACCGGCTGATCGCCTGGTGGATGCCGCCGGCCACAAGGCGCATCACCGCTTGGTTCTCGGCCTTGGCCGCGCCGAGGAAATGCGCCTGCACGCGCGGCAGCGCCAGTGCCCCCGCCAGCATCAGCGCCAGCGACGTCACGATGATGATCACCGTGGCGCTGGGGCCGCG
>JBCBPG010000404.1:0-4750 GCA_039820865.1 Pseudomonadota bacterium | reverse complement strand
TGAAGTCGCCCTTGAGCAGCGTCGGCGCGGCGGTGGCGAACTCGACGACCTCGAGACCGCGGATCACCTCGCCGCGGGCGTCGTCATGGGTCTTGCCGTGCTCGGCCGAGATCACCTCGGCCAGCTGGTCGGCGCGCTCCCAGAGGATCATCTTGAAGCGGTCGAGGATGCGCGCGCGGCGCAGCGGCGGGGTGGCGGCCCAGGCCGGCCAGGCGGCGCGGGCGGCGGCGACGGCACGGTCGACCTCGGCGCGCGAGGCGAGGGCGACGGTGCTGCCGCTCTGCCCCGTGGCGGGGTCGTAGACGGGCTGGCTGCGCCCCGAGGTGCCGGCGACGGCGGCGTTGTCGATGAAATGCGCGATCTCGGTCATCTGGTCCTCCCGCGTGTTGCAGGGGTGGTGTCGCCTATGCGCTGGCGCATATAAACGGATGGTTCCGATGATCCGTTATGCAGAAATGGCGACAAGACCGTGGACTGGGACGATGCCCGCTATTTCCTGGCCGTGGCGCGCGAGGGGCAGATGCTGGGCGCGGCGCAGCGGCTGGGCGTCAGCCAGGCGCTGATCAGCCGGCGCATCGCCAGCCTGGAGGCGGTGGTGGGCACGCGGCTGCTCGACCGCTCGACCCGGGGCTGCGTGCTGACCGAGGACGGGCGCACGCTGATGGCGATGGCCGAGCGGGTCGAGGCGGAGATGCTGGGCGGTCTGGCGCGGCTGGGCCGGGCGGGCGAGGCGGTGAGCGGCACGGTGCGCATCGGCGCGCCCGACGGGTTCGGCAGCGCGTTCCTGGCGCCGCGGCTGGGGCGGATCACGGCGGCGCATCCGGCGCTGCGCATCCAGCTGGTGCCGATGCCGCGGAGCTTTTCGCTGTCGCAGCGCGAGGCGGATATCGCGGTGATGGTGGGCCGGCCCGAGAAGGGGCGGCTGCGCGTGCGGCGGCTGACGGAGTACTCGCTGGGGCTCTATGCCAGCGAGGCCTACCTGGCGGCGCACGGCACGCCGGCGCGCCCGGCGGACCTGGCCGATCATGTGCTGGTCGGCCATGTCGAGGACCTGATCTACACCGCCGCCGTGAACTATGCGCCCGAGTTCCTGCGCGACTGGCGCTCGACCATCGAGGTGGCGACGGCAGTCGGCCAGTTCGAGGCGGTGAGCGCGGGCGCCGGGATCGGCATCCTGCATGATTTCATGGCGGGCGCCCGGCCCGGGCTGGTCCGCCTGTTCCCGGCGCTGTCGGCGCGGCGCGCCTACTGGACCGTGTGGCACGAGAACCTGCGCGGCACGCCCCGGGTCGAGGCGGTGCTGTCGATGATGGAGCGCCTCGTGCGGGACGAGGCGCGCCTGTTCCTGCCGTGACGGCCGTGGTCGCCACGGGTCGCTACCCTGCGCGCTGGTCAGTCGCGCTGGTACTCGCCGCTTGCGATCGCCGGGATGTCGGCCCGGCTGATGCCGAGATCGTCGAGATCGCGGTCGGTATAGGCGTCGAGCTCGGCGCGGATCAGCGCGGCGCGATGCGCCTGTTCGAGCGTCCGGTAGACCTCGTCGATCCAGCCCAGCACCACGTCACGGATGAGACCCGTCCGGGTCGATGAGATGACTGCAGCCATGTCCTGCTCCTAACGGGACCAGGGTGCCCTCACACCACGTCGGTCCCAACTGCTCCACCACTTATGTTGCACTGCAATATAGGATCGCAGGGGCCAGGGGGAAGCGGTGCGGGAGCAAGCCGTCCTTGCATTTCACGCATGGTTTAGCGGGGAACCGGCCCGGGTGCCGGGCCACGGGGCCTCAGGCGTCGCGTTCCATGATCCACGCCACCTCGGGCGCGGGGACGAAGCGCCATTTGCGCAGCGGCCCTGCCATGACGTTGAGATAGTACATCTCGAAACCGTAGGGCGCGCCACAGGGATGGTGGCCGCGCGGCACCAGCACGACGTCGCCGTCGGCCACCGCCATGGTCTCGTCCAGCCGGCCGTCATCGGTATAGACGCGCTGGATGCCGAAGCCCGAGGCGGGGTTCAGGCGGTGGTAGTAGGTCTCTTCGAGATAGGTGATGCGGGGAAAGTCGTCCTCGTCGTGGCGGTGGCTGGGATAGGACGACCAGTGGCCCGCGGGGGTGAAGACCTCGGTCACCAGCAGGCTGTCGGCCCAGTCCTCGCCCTCCATCGCGATGTTGTTGATGTGGCGGGTGTTGGTGCCCTTGCCGCGCTCGGTCAGCGTGATGCCGTCGGGGCCGATGCGCCGCGCGGGATGGCCGCCATGGCCGGGGGCCGAGCAGACGGCGAGGACGCAGTCGGTCTCGGCCGTGGCCTGCCAGTCGGTGCCGTTCGGCAGGTAGAGGCAGTGCGGCGGCGTCTTTTCGAAGACGTCCATGCGCTGGCCGAGCACGCCCCAGTCCTGGCCGGCGCCGGTGATCGCGGCGCGCCCCTCGACCAGCACGAGGATGACCTCGCGGCTGCCGGTCGCCTCGGCCGCGCTCTCGCCCGCGCGCAGGCGATGGAGCGCGAAGCCGACATAGCGCCAGCCGGCGCTTTCGGGCGTGATCTCGTGCACCTTGCCATGGGTGCCGAAGGGCTTGCGGAGAAGGTCAGGCATGCTGGGCTCCCGCGGGCGCGACCTCGAGACCGGCGCGGGCGCAGACCTCGAGGATGTGGTGGTAGCCCTTGCTGGAGTACTCGTAGGGCGGCGCCTTGGCCGGGTCCTGCTCGGCCTCGACGACGATCCAGCCGGCGTAGTCCATGGCCTTGAGCGCGTCGGCGACGGCCTGGAAGTCGATCGCGCCGTCGCCCGGCACGGTGAAGGCGCCGGCGACCACGGCATCGAGGAAGCTGCGGCCGTTCTCGCGCACGTCGCGGACGATGTCGGGGCGGATGTCCTTGAAGTGCACGTGCAGCACCCGCTCGCGCCACTTGCCGAGCGTCGCCATGACATCGCCGCCGGCGAACCAGAGATGGCCGGTGTCGAAGAGGAGATGCGCCTCCTCCGGCGCGGCCTCCATCAGCCAGTCGATGTCGTCGCCGTCCTCGATGAACGAGCCCATGTGGTGGTGATAGGCGAGCGGCACGCCCATCTGGGCCGTCCACTTGGCCAGTTCGCCGAGCTTGCGGCCATAGGCGCCGACGCTGTCGCGGTCGAGCTTGACGCGGTCGTTGACCGGGGTCGCCGGCTGGCCCTGCACGGTGTTGGAGCATTCGGCATAGACGATGCAGGGGGCCTTGAGCGCGGCGAACTGCTCGACCTGCTGGCGGATCGCGGCCTTCTCGGTCTCGAGGTCGTTGACGAGGAGGCCGCCCGAGCACCAGCCGCCGCAGAGCGCGAGGTCGTGGGCGTCGAGATAGGCGCGCAGCGCCCCGGTCTCCTCCGGCATGCGCCGCCCGCGCTCGACCCCGGCATAGCCGATCTCGCGCGCCTCGCGCAGCGCCTGCTCCATGGTGTAGGCGGCCGTCAATTCGGGCAGGTCGTCGTTCTGCCAGGCCAGCGGCGAGATGCCGATCCGGACGCTCATGTCTCTATCCTCAATCGACGCGTTGCAGGCGGGTCTGCGCCAGGTAGGCGGCGCGGACCTTCTCCATCCCCTCGCGGGGCGAGACCTCGGGCACGGCGACGTCCCACCAGTGCCCGCCCGCGCCCGTGCCCGGGTAGGGATCGGTCTCGATGACGATGACGGTGGGGATCTCGCGCCCGCGCGCCTCGCCGATCCGGGCCTCGAGATCGGCGATGTCGCGGGCCCTGAGCGCCACAGCGCCCATCGCGGCGGCGTGGGCGACGAAGTCGATCTCGGGCTGCGTCTCGACGCGGGAGGAGGTGTAGAGGTTGTTGAACTCCGCCCCGCCGGTCGCCTGCTGCAGCCGGTTGATGCAGCCGTAGCCGCGATTGTCGGTCAGGATCACCGTGAAGGGGATGCGGCGCATGACGGCGGTCGCGAGCTCGGAATTAGCCATCATGTAGCTGCCGTCGCCGACGAAGCAGACGACATCGGCATCGGGCCGGGCGAGCTTGATCCCCATGGCGCCGGCGATCTCGTAGCCCATGCAGGAAAAGCCGTACTCCATGTGGTAGCCGCCCGGCGCGGCGCGCCAGAGGGTGTGGAGCGCGCCCGGCATGGTGCCGGCGGCGCACATCACGACGGTCCCGGGCGTGGCCTGGCGCTGCATCGCGCCGATCACCTGGGCGTCGGTCGGCAGGCCGGGCGCGTTGGGGGCGGCCATGACGGCGTCGGTGGCGCTGTACCACGCCGCGCGGGCCGCGGCGTCGCGGTCGGGCCAGCGGCGATCGCCGAGCGCCGCGCCGATGTGTTCGAGCGCGACCTTGGCGTCGGCCAGCAGCGGCAGGGCGCCGTGCTTGGCCGCGTCATGGCCGGTGACGTTGATCGAGACGAGGCGGCGTTCGGGATTGGCGAAGACGGTCCAGGAGCCGGTGGTGAAGTCCTGGAAGCGGGTGCCGACGCCGAGGACGAGATCGGCCGCCGCCAGCGCCGCGTTGGCCGCGTCGCCGCCCGTGACGCCCGGCGAGCCGAGGTTGACGGGCGCCTGCCAGTCGATGGCGCCCTTGCCGGCCTGCGTCTCGGTCACGGGGATATTGTGGCGCGTGGCGAAGGCCAGCAGCGTGTCCTCGGCGCCCGAATAGACGACACCGCCGCCCGCGACGATCACAGGCCGCTCGGCCGCCCTGAGGGCGGCGACGACGGTGTCGAGCTCGGTGCAGTCGGGCTCGGGCCGGCGGATGCGCCAGGTGCGGGGCGCGAAGAAGCTG
>JBCBPG010000403.1:0-4781 GCA_039820865.1 Pseudomonadota bacterium | reverse complement strand
GGCGCGGCGGTGGCGGATTCGATCGCCGGCAAGGCCGGGCACGTGAACTACGGCGTGATCCCGGGCGTCATCTACACCGCGCCGGAGGTGGCGAGCGTGGGGGCGACCGAGGAGGCGCTGAAGGCCGAGGGCCGGGCCTACAAGGCGGGCAAGTTCCCCTTCCTGGCCAATGGTCGCGCCAAGGCCAACCTGGTCGCCGAGGGCTTCGTGAAGATCCTGGCGGATGCCGAGACCGACCGGATCCTGGGCGCGCACATCATCGGGCCGGGGGCGGGCGATCTCATCCACGAGATCTGTGTCGCCATGGAGTTCGGTGCCGCCGCCGAGGACCTGGCCATGACCTGCCACGCCCACCCGACCTATTCGGAAGCCGTGCGCGAGGCGGCGCTGGCCTGCGGTCTCGGCGCCATCCACGCCTGATCGCGGGCCTCGCAAGCGGTATCGCGGCTGGTCGCCGCGATGCTGCTTCGGGGTTTCCCGGTCGGACGGCTGCGCGGTGGCCGCAGGGGGCGCGGTGGGTGCCGCCGTTGCTGACGTGAAGGGGACGCTCGCCGCTGGGCAGTCCCCTTTGATGGGTCAAAGGGGACCGGGCGAGGGTGTCCGAACCCCGGGGCGCGTCAAGGACAAGCCCTTCGGGTGGCCTTCGGCCATCCTTGACCCGCCCCGGGCTTCGGGTCGGTCTCCGGTGGCGGTTCCGGTCGTGAGTTGCAGTTCGGGGCGGGCGGCTTGGCAGCGGGCGCCACAGCGCCATGCTCGCGCGCTCATGGCGGGAGGACAGGCGATGAAACTGCTCGGGATCTCGGGCTCGCTGCGCAAGGCGAGCACCAACACCATGCTGGTGCGCGAGGCGGCGCGGGCCTTCGGGGAGGCCGAGTTCACCCTGGCCGATATCGACATCCCGCTCTTCAACGAGGATGTCGAGGCCGAGGGGATACCGCCCGGGGTCGAGGCGCTGATGGCCGCGGTCGCCGCCACCGATGCCATCGTGATCTCGACGCCGGAATACAACAAGGCGCCGCCGGGGGCGCTCAAGAACGCGCTCGACTGGCTCTCGCGCCGCAAGCCCATGCCGACGAAGGGCAAGCCCTGCGCCATCGTCTCGGCCGCGGCGGGCGGTTCGGGGGGGCAGCGGGCGACCTCGACGCTCTACCTGATGGTCATGGCCTTCGACATGCGTGTCGTCTGGAACCCCGAGGTCTTCATCGGCGCCTCCTATGACAAGTTCGACGCGGAGGGGCGGCTCAAGGATCCGAAGAGCTTCGAGTTCCTCGAGACCAAGATGAAGGCGCTGCGCGCGCTGGTCTGACCAGCGCGACGGGCGCGCCGGTGCAGCCCGTCACCACGATCGGCTGCAGTGCGGCCGTGTCCTCGCCGCCGCCGATCAGCACCCTGCCGGCGATGCCGGCGCCGGTCTCGACCTCGACCGAGGGGGCGGCGCATTCGCCCGCCGGGCCCCCGGGCGCCTCCCCGGGCGCCCCCCTGGGCACCCCCTTGGCACGCCCGGGGCACCACGTCGGCCGTGGGCGCCACGGCGGTCCAGATGGGCGGTCCAGATCGGCGCCTGGTCGCGCTGCGGCGACAGATCGATGCCGCTGCGCCGGATCGCGCCGGCGCCACGCTCGTTCAGGCCCGCGGCGGTTGTCGGTGCAGGTGACGGTCCCGTTCGTGGAGATGACGATGGTGTCGGCGTCCCGCAGCGTGCAGCGCAGGATGCCGGCCCTGACGCCCGGGGGTCGGCGGCGATGCCGGCGCTCGCCAGCATCAGCAGGGTCGCCAGGGCGGCGGCGCGGGGCATGGGGATCACGTGGCGGCCCTGCCTGCCTGGCGGGCGGTGTGCTGCGGTGCGCCGCGCGCGCAGGGCGGGGCCGGGGACTTGCCCTTGCGGCGCGGGCACGAGCTGAGCTGAGGTCCGGCCGCCCCGTCGGTTGTCCGAGAGACTTCGCTTGCTTGAAAGGGGCGACTACTCGGGCAGGCCGTGTCCGCCCGTGCCGCGCCGGGCGCGGGGATGGGCGGCGGCGTGGGTCGCCTTGAGGCGCGCGTCGTCGATGCGGGTATAGACCTGCGTCGAGGTGAGCGAGCGGTGGCCGAGCAGCGCCTGCACCGCGCGCAGATCGCCCGAGCCCGCGAGGATTTCTGTCGCGAAGGCGTGGCGGAGGGCGTGCGGCGTGGCGCTGTCGGGCAGGCCGAGGGCGCGCCGGGCACGGGCCATCGCCTCGGCGACGGCGGCGCGGCGGAGCGGTCCGCCGCGGGTGGCGAGGAAGAGCGGGCCGTCGGGGCCCGGGCGGTGGGGGCAGAGGCGGCGATAGGCCTCGATGGCCCCGGCCGCGGCGGGGAGGACGGGGACGTCGCGCACCCGCCCGCCCTTGCCGGTGACGCGCAGGACGGGCCCGAGGGGGGCCGCGGACCAGGCGAGGCCCAGGGCCTCGGACACGCGCAGCCCGGCCGACCAGAGCAGCGTCAGGATCGCGACGTCGCGCGCGGCGATCCAGTCCTCAACATCCCGCTCGGCGGCGGTCTCGAGGATCGCGGTGGCGTCGGCGGCGGGGACGGGGCGGGGCAGGCCTGCGGGGGCTTTCGGGGTGGCGAGCGCGAGGAGGGCAGGGCAGTGATGACCCTCGGCCTCCTCGAGCCAGGCGTAGAAGCCGCGCAGCGCCGCGAGGTCGCGACGGAGCGCCCGGGCGCCGAGGCCGGCCTGGCGCCTGGCCGCCATCCAGGCGCGGAAATCGCCGATCGTGAGCGCCGCAAGCCCGGCGGCGTCGGGCGCCTCGCCGGTATGCCCGGCAACGAAGCGGAGGAAGCCGGCGACGGCGGTGGCATAGGCGTCGCGCGTGAGCGCGGCGCGGCCGCGCACGGCGGTCAGGTAGTCGAGCCAGCGGGCGAGCAGCGCGCCGGCCTCGCCGGGCAGGGCGATGCCGTCGGCGGCCCCGCTCACCGACGGTCCCGGCGGGCGCCCGTCACGGCGCCGTGGGCGCGACCGGCGCGTCGTCGCGGTCGAGGGCGGCGAGGTGCTGGCGCGCGAGATGGGCGGTGACGGCGGCCAGGAAGGCGAGCAGGTCGGTCGCCTGGTCGGGCGTGAACCGGTCGGGGTCCGAGGCGCCGAGGGCGAGCAGGCCGGCAGGCCCCGGGGCGCCCGCCTCGCCCTGGTGCAGGTCGAGCGGCAGCAGCGCCTCGGACGCCACGGGCACCTCGCCGAAGACCAGCTCGGTCTCGGGCCGGGCGCGGCGCAGGACGATGGGCGCAGGGCCCGCGGGCGTCTCGGGCGCGGTGAGGTCCTGGCGGGGCGACTGGCCGAGATAGGCCGAGATCGCGCCGCGGGGCATCAGCACCACGGCATGGCCGCCGGGGCCGAGATGCTCGAGCGTGCGGATCTCGTCGACATCGGCCTCCAGCACCAGCCGGGCGCCGGCGATCGAGACGCGGGCGGGCAGGGCATGGGCGAGCGCCGCGGCGAGGCCGGCGAGATCGCGCGCGGCCATGAGCTCGGTCACCACGGCATGCACCGCCTCGGTCGAGGCGACGTTCTCGTAGGCCGCGGCCATCATCGAGCGGTTTGCGTCGGCGAGGCGACGGAGCCGCGTCTCCAGCCGCTCGACCAGCCGGTCGCGGAGGTCGACGACATTGCGCTCGAGCGGGCCGGTCGCCTGGATCAGCGCGCGCATCACGCCGTCGTCGTCCAGCACCAGCGCGGGATCGGCCAGGATCAGCGAGCGCACCAGCTCGCGCTCGGCCGGGTCGAGGGCGACGGTGCCGGGTGCCTCCGCTGCCGCGGCAGGGGCGCCGGCCGCCTCGGCCGCCGGCGTCGTGTCGCTCTCGCTCACAGGATCTTCTGCCCGGTCTTGGCCCAGTCGGCGAGGAAGGCGTCGAGGCCCTTGTCCGTCAGCGGGTGATCGGCCAGCTTGCGCAGCACGCCCGGCGGCAGGGTGGCGACGTCGGCACCGATGCGCGCGGCCTCGGTCACGTGGTTCACGCTGCGGATCGAGGCGGCGAGGATCTCGGTCTTGAGGTGGTAGTTGTCGTAGATCTGGCGGATGTCGGCGATCAGCGCCATGCCGTCGAGCGCGATGTCGTCGAGCCGGCCGATGAAGGGCGAGATGAAGCTCGCGCCCGCCTTGGCCGCCAGCAGCGCCTGGTTCGCCGTGAAGCAGAGGGTGACATTGACCATCCGCCCCTCGTCCGTGAGCGTCTTGCAGGCGCGCAGCCCCGCCCAGGTCAGCGGCACCTTGACGGCGATGTTCGGCGCGATGGCGGCCAGGTGGCGGCCCTCGGCGATCATGGCGTCGGCCTCGGTGGCGGTGACCTCGGCCGAGACCGGGCCCTCGACCACGGCGCAGATCTCGCGCGTGACCTCGATGAAGTCGCGGCTCGACTTGGCGATGAGCGAGGGGTTTGTGGTGACGCCGTCCACCATGCCGGTGGCGGCGAGGTCGCGGATCTCGTCGATGTCGGCGGTGTCGATGAAGAATTTCATGCGCTCGGGTCTCCGGCTGTCCGGCCCGTCCTGCGGGCGGCGCGTCTGGGGGTGCGGGCGCGACCCTATGCCATCGGCGGTGACTCGCGAAAGGCGGCGGCGGCGGACGGGCGCAGACGGGGCCCGGGTGTTGTGGCGTGGACCATCGGCGCCGTCCCGCGGCGGGACGGGCGTCCCGGCAAGGACCGTCCGGTGAACGGGCGCGCGGGCGAGCTGGCGCTGGATGCGCCGGAGGCGGCGGCGGCACGGGTCGGCGTGGTGGTGCCGATGCCCTTCGACACGCCGCTGGACTATGCCGTGCCCGAGGGGCTGG
>JBCBPG010000402.1:0-4820 GCA_039820865.1 Pseudomonadota bacterium | reverse complement strand
CCGACGGGATCTCGACCTGCCCGATGAACTCGAAGGCGATCGGCGCGGCCGTTGCCGCCAGCGGCATCGCCGCCACGCCGAGCCCCATCACCGCCGCCCGCGCGGCCGTCCCCATGATCCTGGCCATGATGCCTCCTGTCCCCGTGGCGCCGCGATGGCCGCAGTCTGCCTCCCGGCGTCATCGGCCGGGCGCACGGGACGTGCAATCACGGCGTGGCGACGCAACGAAAGGTTGTCCGACCCATCGCCAAAGCGTCACCGGACCGTCGTCGAGGCGGCCTTCCGGGATCACTCGATGGCGAAGGCCATGATCACGGTCGACTGCTTGCCGAAGCGCACGAAGTTGTCGTCCGAGAGCACCAGCAGGCTCGCCCGCCCGTCGGGCAGCACCGGGCCGAAGGCCAGCGCCTCCATGTTGTCGACCGGTGCGCCCGTCTCGGCGAGGTCGAGGACCAGCGTCTTCTCCAGCGCCCCGCCGCCCTCGGCCAGCGGCACGGCGCCCGCGGGATCGACATGGTAGATCAGGCAGGTGAAGCCGCGCCCCTCGGTGCCGACCGAGAACGAGCGCTCCAGCATCAGGAGCGTGCCGTCCGCCAGCGCCATCATCTCGGTCAGCCCGCTGTCGGCAAAGCTGTCGGCCGGCACCGGCACGCGCGCGATCGGATCGACGACGTATCGGAACTCCGCCTCCAGGCGGCGCGACGGCAGGTCATAGCGCAGCACCCGGATCGCCGTGCCCGCCTCGGTCGTCGCCTTGGCGCCGTCCTGCACCAGCGCGCTCTCGATCGCGACCCACATGGTCGTGGCGTCGGGCGTGATGGTCAGGCTCTCGAAGCCGCTGTTGTCGCGCACGCCGCGCCCCTCGCCCGGCATGTAGGCCTCGGGCACGTCCAGCGTCTCGACGGCCGAGAAGTCGCGGAAACCCGTGACCGAGGGCCGGCCGGCCGTGTCCCGCTCGGACGAGATCCAGAGCATGCCGTCCGGCGCCAGCGCGATCCCCTCGGGGTCGGGCTTCAGCGTGTCGAGCCCCGCGCCCGTCTCGGTGGTCAGCAGGTGCACGGCGTCGATGGCCACATCGCCCTCGTCGAGCCGCCCGTCGGAGAGATCGACGCTCAGCCCGTAGACCCGCGGCGGCCCGTCGGGCCCGGCGTCGCGGTCGTCCGAGACGGCCAGCAGCCCGCCCCCCGGTCGCGCGACCGCGCCCGAGATCCCGCCGAGCACGGTGTCCCCGTACTCGGTCCCGGGCTCGATCTCGACGGCCCCGATGAAGCGCAGCGCCGGCGCCCCGGATCCGGCCTCGGCCGCGGCCGGCACCGCCAGGCCCGCCACAGCCGTACCCACGGCCACCGCCAGGCTCGCCGCCACCGCGATACGGCCCGCGCCCCGGCCCGCGCCCGCCCCGGCGTGCGCCCCAGCGTCCGACCCTGCATCCGACGCCGCCATCACGCCCCGATCTCTCATGTCCATCCCGGCCTCCAGCACTCGTCCCCGCCCGCACTCGGCCAGGATGGTCGCGCGACCGCTGCGCCAGGCAAGCCCGGATGCGGAACGTCAGCGAAATGTCACCGTCCGGGGCCCGCCCGCGGTGTCCGCACCGCCCCCCGGTCCTCTGCCACCCCCGGGTCCTCTGCAGCGCTGTCAGCCACCCCGGTGCGCGTCTCGCCGGCACACCCGGCACAATGGGCACAATGGGCAGCCTCTCGCGGCTCGGCGCCGCAGGCCGCCGCCCCATATCGTCATCGGCGCGGCATCACGCCCGCCCCCGACCCGGGCAGCGAGGAGAGGCGGCGATGAGCGACCGCGACGGCCGCGATCCTGACCCCGGCAGGGGCACGCCATCCGTGCCGGCCGTCGGGACGGACGCCCCCGCGCCACCGCCTGCCGGCGCTCGCCCGGCCCGGCGCCTCGACCTCGTCACCTGTGCCGGGGTGGCAACGCGGCCCGACCGCAGCACGCTCACCGTCGCGGGCCTGGTGATCACGCGCCAGCGCCCGGGCACCGCCTCGGGCGTCATCTTCCTCACGCTCGAGGACGAGACCGGCACCGCCAACATCGTCGTCTGGCCGAAGACCTATGAGCGCTTCCGCCGCGCGGTCATCGCGGGCCGTCTGCTCCGCATTCGCGGCCGGCTGCAACGCGAGGGCGCCGTCAGCCACCTCGTCGCCTGGCGGATCGAGGACATGAGCCACCTGCTCGACAGACTCGGCCTCGAGGGCCCGCTCTCCGCCGAGCGCGGCGACGAGGCACGCCGCCCCGTGCCCCCCGGCAGCCGCAAGCCGCCGAAGGCCCGGCCCCGCGCGCGCCACCCGAGGGAGGAATCGAGAACCCTCTTCCCATCGCGCGACTTCCACTGACACCGCCGTCCGCGCTTCGGGAACGCTGTCGTCCCTCCGCTTCGAGCCTTCGAGGGGGACGGCCCAGCGCCGGGCACTCCCCGTCGGACGGTGCGTTCCACGCAGCCTGCGGCCGATGTCCGCCCAGGCCCGCCAAGCCCCGGCCCGCCAAGCAGAAACCCCGCAGGCAGCATCGCGGCGACCAGCCGCGATACCGCCTGGCTCGCGCTGCCCTTCCCGCCGGGCGCATGCTCGCCTAGGCTCGCCGGAAAAAGAGCACAGGGAGGGTCGCCCATGCTCGGGCTCATGCAGGACTGGCCGCTGACGACGGGCCGGATTCTCGATCACGCGGCGCGCTATCACGGCGCCCGCCCCGTCCGCTCGCGCCTCACCGCCGGCGCCGAGACCGGGGAGATCGTCACCACCGACTGGCAGACGCTCCGCCACCGCACCCTCTGCCTCGCCCAGGCGCTCCGCCGCCTCGGCATCGGCGAGGGCACGGTGGTCGGCGGCATGGCCTGGAACACGGCGCGCCATCTCGAGGCGTGGTATGCCGTGCCCGGCGTCGGCGGGGTATGGCACACGCTGAACCCCAGGCTCGGCCCCGACCAGCTTGCCTACATCGCCGGCCACGCGGGCGACCGCTGGCTGGTCTTCGACGCCGATCTCGCACCCGTCATCGCCGCGCTCGCCCCCCGGCTCGACGGCCTGCGGGGGCTGATCGTCCTCGGCCCCTGGATCCCCGACGAGATCGCCGCCCTCGGCCTCGACGCCCATGCCGCCGAGGCGCTGATCGCGGCCGAGGACGGCGACACCGCCTGGACGGCGGTCGACGAGCGCGCGGCCTGCGGCATCTGCTACACCTCGGGCACCACGGGCGCGCCCAAGGGCGTGGTCTACAGCCACCGCTCCAACGTCCTGCACGCGATGTCGATGATCCAGCCGGACATGCTGGGCCTCGCCTCGCGCGACACGCTGATGCCCGTGGTACCCTTCTTCCACGCCAATGGCTGGTGCACGGCCTATGCCGGCCCGATGGCGGGGGCGTCGATGGTGCTGCCCGGCCGCCAGCTCGACCCGGCCAGCCTCTGCGGGATGATGGATCTCGGCGTCACCGTCTCGGCCGCCGTGCCGACCGTCTGGCTGCCACTCCTCGCCCATCTGCGCGGGGAGGGCCGCGGCCTGCCGACCCTCGAGCGCGTCGTGATCGGCGGCTCGGCCTGCCCCCGCGCGGTGATCGAGGCCTTCCAGAACGACTACGGCGTGCGCGTCCTCCACGCCTGGGGCATGACCGAGACATCGCCGCTCGGCACCATCTGCAGCGAGAAGCCCGAGATCGCGGCCCTCGAGGCCGGCCGCCGGCTCGACATGCAGGAGACGGTCGGCCACCCGCCCTTCACCGTCGACATGCGCACCGTCGACGACGCGGGCGCCGAGCTCCCCCGCACCCCCGTCGCCGGCACCGGGCCGGAGGGCGACGCGCCGCCCCAGCCTGGCCGCCTCCAGATCCGCGGCCCGGGCGTCGTCGGCCGCTATCTCGGCCACGAGGAGCCCGCCATCGACGCCGAGGGCTGGTTCGACACCGGCGACGCGGCCACCATCGACCAGAGCGGCTATGTCCGCATCACCGACCGCTTCAAGGACGTGATCAAGTCGGGCGGCGAGTGGATCAGCTCGATCGACCTGGAGAACGCCGCCCTCAAGCACCCCGGCGTGGCCGAGGCCGCCGCCGTCGCCGTCGCCCACGAGCGCTGGGGCGAGCGCCCGGTGCTGCTGGTCGTGCCCAGTCCCGGCGCCGAACCGGTGCCCGAGGAGATCATCGCCACCCTCGCCCCCCGCTTCGCCCGCTGGCAGCTGCCGGACGAGGTGCTGATCGTGGACAGCCTGCCCCATACCGCCACCGGCAAGCTCGCCAAGCGCACCATCCGCGAGGACATGGCCGCCCGCGGCTACCGCCACCCCGACCTGCGCGGCGCCTCCTAGCCGGCGGTCGCGCCAGGGCAGAGAGCGGGCGGAGCGCGGGCGATGGAGGGGCAGGACAACGGCGGCAGGGCCATGCGCCTCGGCCCCTGGGCCCAGCTCTGGGCCTGGGTGGCGGCGGCGCCGGCGGCGATCGCCTTTCTCAACAGCGTCGATCTCACCGCCTTCTCCGACTTCCTCCGCGCCTTCCTCGACGAGTTCGAGACGATCAGCCGCAACCTCTGGGCCGCCGTCGGCCGGGCGATCGACATGGCACTGCCCTTCCGCCACGAGACGCTGAGCGTCATGGCGCTCTTCCTGGTGCCCTCGCTGCTCAGCCTCGGCCGCTTCGACCCGCACAGGCGTCTGATCACCACCCACACGATCGAGAGCCTGACGACCGGCAACATCGGCCTCCTCAACCTGCCCTGCATGCTGCTGATCGCCTGGTTCGTCGATCCCTTCTCGCTGACGGTGCTGATCGGGATCATCGCCACGCTGCTTCTCGTGGTGCCGCTCGTCTGCTGG